>NZ_JSYC01000030.1:0-50103 GCF_054823965.1 Gordonia sp. GN26
GGTTGGCGTAGGGGTGTCACCAGGCCTTCGTGGCTCGTCGCTTCGCTCCTCGCGCCTCAGGCAGCAGAGCTGGGTGCGATGCGTTCTTTCGGCTCAGGCGGCAGAGCTGGGTGCGTCGCGTTCTTTCGGATCAGGCAGCGAGGGGTGGCGGCGCAACGGATCTCGACGTCGTCGTGGAGATCACCCGGTTGGCGTAGGACGCCTAATGCCAGCCGAAGCGTGACCTGAGTTCATCGGCGACCGCGTCGAAGCGGCGACGGTCGAGGATGGCGCCCTCGCGTCGGATGCCGTCGGCGTCGACGACGAGGACGCGGTCGAGGCGGACGAAGCTCGGCCGGTTCTGTGAGTCCCAGCTCCCGGTGCCGACGGCGAACCAGTCGTCGTCATCCTGGTGATAGTCCTTGCTCGACAGCATCAGACCCAGAACCTCCTGGAAAGTGTCACCGTCGGCGGTCTCGGCGTTGGCGTCGCGGCCCACGACGAGCACCGGGCGGTCCTTGCCCTGGCTGGGGTCGTCCTCGTAGGCGACCCAGGTCCACACGATCTCGCCGGGATCGGCGTCGCCGTCGAGTTCGGGGTTGTAACTGATCGTGCGGGCGACGTCTTCGGTGGGGCGGAGGCGGGATCGGATGCTGCGGTTCGTCACGCCCGAGATCCTTTCATCAGGAACTCGTCGACGGCGTCGGCGGTCAGCTGCGCGGTCGGCTTCTTCTTCGGGTTGAGGTCGTGACCGACCTTCTCGAGTTCGACGATCCGCGTCGGCGCGTCGATCAGGCCGACCGCCGCGGCCATCTCCTCGGTGGTGCCGAACGGGTCGGTGCTGCCGTGGACGACGAGGGTCGGCACGGTGATCGACGGCAGGTGTTCGGTACGCAGCCGGTCGGGCTTGCCGGGCGGATGCAGGGGATAGGAGCTGAGCAGGAGGCCGTCGGCGAGGTCGGTGCCGTCCTCGGCGACCGCCATCGACGCCTGACGCCCGCCGTAGGAGTGGCCGCCGACGAACAGCGGGCCGTCGGACTCGCCGCGGAACCTCGCGCAGGCGGCGCGGATCCCGTCCCGATCGGCCGGCGACGTCGACGGACTGGGCGGTCCCTTGGGCCGGCGCCGACGGTAGGGGAGGTCGATTCGGGCGACGACGTAGCCGCGTGAACTCAGTTCGTCGGCGAGCGCGCGCAGGATGACCGCGTTGCGGTTGCCGCCCGCGCCGTGGGCCAGGACGATCATGGCGCGGGGTGTGCCGTCCGGCCGGTGCACGTCGGCGGCGACGTCCTCGGTCTCGACGGGGGTGATGGTGGTCGCTGGCTTTTCCGACTCGGCGGACTCGGCTGTCACGGCTGCCACGGTAGCGCCCCGCCATCCGCTTGGGCACCATTCGCGGCGCTCATGAGAACATGGTGGTCAACGTACGTGTCCATCCTCGAGGAGTAGTTCCAATTCCCACCTTCGCCGACCAGACCTTCACCGACCCGGCGCGCATCCGGAACTTCTGCATCATCGCCCACATCGACCACGGAAAGTCGACGCTGGCCGACCGGATGCTGCAGCTCACAGGTGTCGTGGAAGAGCGCCAGATGCGGGCGCAGTACCTCGATCGCATGGACATCGAGCGTGAGCGCGGCATCACCATCAAGGCGCAGAACGTGCGACTGCCGTGGCAGCTCGACGGTGACGACTACGTCGTGCACCTCATCGACACCCCCGGTCACGTCGACTTCACCTACGAGGTGTCGCGTGCGCTCGAGGCGTGCGAAGGTGCGGTCCTCCTCGTCGACGCCGCCCAGGGCATCGAGGCCCAGACGCTCGCCAACCTGTACCTGGCGATGGAGAACGACCTCACCATCATCCCGGTCCTGAACAAGATCGACCTGCCCGCGGCCGACCCCGAACGGTATGCCGCCGAGCTCGCCCACATCGTGGGTTGTGAGCCCGAGGACGTCCTGCGGGTGTCCGGCAAGACCGGCGTCGGCGTCAGCGAACTGCTCGACGAGGTCATCCGCAAGGTGCCCGCCCCCGTCGGGAACGCCGACGCCCCGGCACGCGCGATGATCTTCGACTCGGTTTACGACACCTACCGCGGCGTGGTCACCTACGTCCGTGTCGTCGACGGCAAGATCGTGCCCCGCGAGAAGATCCAGATGATGTCGACCGGTGCGACCCACGAGCTGCTCGAGGTGGGCATCGTGTCGCCGGAACCGAAGGCCACCCAGGGCCTCGGCGTCGGCGAGGTGGGTTACCTCATCACCGGTGTGAAGGATGTGCGCCAGTCGAAGGTCGGTGACACCGTCACCAGCGCCCGCAACGGCGCGAGCGAAGCGCTCACCGGCTATCGCGAACCGCGACCGATGGTCTACTCGGGTCTGTACCCGATGGACGGATCGGATTACCCGGTCCTGCGTGAGGCGCTGGAGAAGCTGCAACTCAACGACGCCGCGCTCACCTATGAGCCGGAGACCTCGGTGGCCTTGGGCTTCGGATTCCGTTGCGGCTTCCTGGGTCTGCTCCACATGGAGATCACCCGCGAGCGTCTCGAGCGCGAGTTCAACCTGGATCTCATCTCTACCGCACCCAACGTGGTGTACCGCGTGGTGATGGAGGACGGCTCCGAACACATCGTCACCAACCCGTCGGACTGGCCGGAGGGCAAGACCCGCCACATCTACGAGCCGATCGTCAAGACCACCGTGATCGCGCCGAGCGAGTTCATCGGCGCCATCATGGAGCTCTGCCAGTCGCGTCGCGGCGAGCTCGGCGGCATGGACTACCTCTCGGAAACCCGTGTGGAACTCCGCTACACCCTGCCGATGGCAGAGATCATCTTCGACTTCTTCGACTCGCTGAAGTCGCGCACCCGCGGCTATGCCTCGCTCGACTACGAGGAGGCGGGAGAGCAGGAAGCCGACCTGGTCAAGGTCGACATCCTGCTGCAGGGTGAGGCCGTCGACGCGTTCAGCGCGATCGTCCACCGCGACGCCGCCTACGCCTACGGCAACAAGATGGCGCTCAAGCTCCGCGAGCTCATCCCGCGCCAGCAGTTCGAGGTCCCGATCCAGGCGGCCATCGGCTCGAAGATCATTGCGCGCGAGAACATCCGGGCGATCCGCAAGGACGTCCTCGCGAAGTGCTACGGCGGCGACATCAGCCGTAAGCGCAAGCTGCTCGAGAAGCAGAAGGAAGGCAAGAAGCGGATGAAGACCATCGGCCGTGTCGAGGTCCCGCAGGAGGCGTTCGTCGCAGCGCTCTCCACCGATGCAGCAGGTGACAAACCGAAAGGGAAGTAGATGACGGGGCAGGACAGCGCAACCAATCCGGTACTGGCACAGAGTGATCTGCCCTACGATCTACCGGACTTCGCGTCGATCTCCGACGACGACTTCCTGCCCGCCTTCCGCGAGGCGATGGCGTCGCACCTCGCCGAGGTCGAGGCCATCGCCGCCGACCCCGCCGCACCGACCTTCCCCAACACCATCGAGGCACTGGAACTCTCGGGTCGTGACCTGGCCCGTGCATCGGGTATCTTCTTCAACCTCGTCGGCCCCGACACGAACCCCAGGCGCAACGAGATCTCCCAGGAACTCTCGACGCTGCTGACCGACCACGGCAACACCATCGCGATGAATCCCGTTCTGTTCGGCCGGATCTCGGATCTCGCCTCCCACGCCGACGAACTCGACCTGACCGAGCCGCAGCGTCGTCTTCTCGACAAGCGGTACCGCGAGTCCGTGCGCGCCGGTGCCGGTCTGCCCGAGGCGGAGCAGGAGGAGATGCGCCAGATCGCCTCCCGGCTCGCCTATCTGACGACGACCTTCTCGCAGAAGATCCTCGACGACACCAACGATTCGGCGGTCCTCGTCGACGATGCGGCCGACCTCGACGGTCTGTCCGCCGGCCAGATCGCGGCCGCTCGGCGCGCGGCGGCCGACGCCGGCCACGAGAACGGCTACCTGATCACCCTGGAACTGCCGACCAGCCAGTCGGTGCTGACCGAGCTGACGAATCCCGCCGTGCGGCAACGGGTGTTCGACGCGTCGGTGAACCGCTGCTCGCGCGGCAACGACCACGACACCCGCGAACTCGTCCTCGAGATCGTCCGGCTGCGTGCTCGCCGTGCCGAGCTGCTGGGGTACCGCGACCACGCCGAGTTCGTGATCGCCGAGCAGACCGCACCCGACCCGTCCGCGGTAGACGACCTGCTGCGCGAACTCAACGAGTCCGCGATGCGTGCCGGGGGTCGGGAACTGACCCGGCTCACCGAGTTCGCCGGCGACGTCGAGATCGGACCCGCCGACCTGACCTTCTGGCTCGAACGCGAGAAGCAGGCCAAGTCCTCGGTGCCGCTCGACGGTTTCGCCGACTACTGCGAGCTCGACACCGTCCTGACCCGCGGAGTCTTCTACGCGGCCAACAAGCTGTACGGCCTGACTTTCGTCGAACGCACCGGGCTGCCCGTCTATCACCCCGACGTGCGGGTGTGGGAGGTGCGGGACGACTCGGGCACCGGCATAGGACTGTTCCTCGGCGACTACTACGCGCGGCCGTCGAAGCGCGGCGGTGCCTGGATGAACAACATCGTCGACCAGTCGTCGGTGCTGCAGACCCAGCCGATCATCGTCAACGTCCTGAACCTGACGAAACCCGACGAGGGACAGCCATGTCTGCTCACCATCGATCAGCTGACGACCCTGTTCCACGAGTTCGGGCACGCGCTGCACGGTCTGTTGTCGTCGGTCGAGTACCCGTCCCAGTCCGGTACGTCCGTGCCGCGCGACTTCGTCGAGTTCCCGTCGCAGGTCAACGAGATGTGGGCGCTGCACCCGGAGGTGCTCGCCAACTATGCGCTGCACCACGCGACCGGTGAGCCGATCCCGGCCGAACTGGCCGCCGCCGCACGGGAATCCGCGGGCGCCGAGACCGCGCACGGGACCATCGAGTACCTCGCGGCGTCGTCTCTCGATCTCGCCTGGCACCGGCTGACGGTCGAGGAGGCCGCGGCCGTGACCGACGTGGAGGCATTCGAGGCGAAGGCACTCACGGAGGTCGGCCTGCAAACCGACCTGATCCCGCCGCGCTACCGCAGCGCCTACTTCAACCACATCTTCGGCGGCGGCTACTCGGCCGGCTACTACAGCTACATCTGGTCGGAGGTCCTCGACGCCGAGACCGAACAATGGTTCCTCGCCTCGGGCGGCCTCGAGCGCAACAACGGACGACGCTTCGCCGAGGCGACGCTGTCGCGCGGTGACAGCATCGACCCGCTGGTGTCGCACGAGGCCCTGATCGGCCGTAAGCCGCAGATCGAGCCGCTCCTGCGTCGTCGGGGGCTCGCGGCCTGAGCCGGTCCCGATCATGACAAGCGGACAACGCCGTAACCTCGCGCGGTTCGCGGTGCTCAGCATCGTGACCGCGGTGGTCGTGTTCGGGCTCAAACTGCTGGCCTGGTGGATCACCGGGTCGGTGGGCCTGCTGTCCGACGCGCTCGAATCTATCGTCAACGTCGTCGCCGCCGTGGGCGCGTTCGTCGCACTACGGGTCGCCGCGAAGCCACCGGACCGGGGACACAACTTCGGGCACACCAAGGCCGAGTACTTCTCGGCGGTGTTCGAAGGTGTCCTTATCGTCGTGGCGGCGGTGATCATCGTCGTGACCGCGATCGACCGGCTCATCAACCCGCGCGAGCTCGAAGAGGTCGGACTCGGGCTCGGCATCTCGGTGGGCGCCACGGTACTCAATGCGGCGGTGGGGCTGATCCTCATCCGGGCCGGCCGCAAACACCGGTCACTGACCCTCGAAGCCGACGGCAAGCATCTGATGACCGACGTGGCGACCACGGTCGGCGTCCTCGTGGGCGTCTTCCTGGTCGCGTTGACCGGCTGGCTACCGCTCGACCCGCTGATCGCCATCGCGGTCGCGATCAACATCATGGTCGTCGGCAGCCGGCTGGTGTGGCGCTCGGGTGCCGGTCTGATGGACTCCGCGCTCCCCGCCGAGCAGCGCTCCGCCATCGACGGCGTACTCGACCGACACCGTGCCGACGGCATCGTCTTCCACGACATCCGCACCCGCGAGGCCGGTCACGAACGGTTCCTGCAGCTTCACATGCTCGTTCCCGGTGACTGGTCGGTGCAGCGCGCCCACGATCTCACCGAGGTCGTCGAGGACGAACTGCACGCTGCGGTACCGGACCTGAACATCACGACACACGTCGAACCGGTCAACGATCCGCGCGCCTACGAGGAGTGGCGACTGGAATAGGAACGGCGCCCTGACCATGGCCTGCGGAGAGTTTCGATCTCACTGATTTGAACTCGGGCGACGGCCCGGCAGGTTGCTAGCGTAGTCCGGTCTCCGCCGGTCACAGCCCTCATCAGACCGGCCCCGCCGAGTCTTGGAGGAAGAGTGAGCGCTGGCCCTGTCACGCCGCGCGGCACCCGGGTGCTGGTGAGCCTACTGGCGTTGGCGATGGTGTTCGTCGCGGGCTGTGGTGGCGGATCGACCGACGAGCCCGGCGGAGTGGACATCTCCAGCGGCGACCGGCACCTCGACCTGGTCGCCTACGCCGTCCCCAAGATCGGCTTCGACGAGATCATCCCGGCGTTCCGCGACACCCCTGAGGGCCACGACATCGGCTTCTCGGCGTCGTACGGCGCCTCCGGAGACCAGTCGCGCAAGGTGGCCCGTCGTGTTCCTGCCGACGTCGTGAACTTCTCGGTCGAGCCCGACATCACCCGACTGGTGAAAGCCGGCCTGGTCGACGAGGACTGGAAGAAGCAGGCGCCCAACAACAGCACCCCGTTCGGGTCGGTCGTCGCGCTGGTGGTCCGCAAGGGCAACCCGAAGGGCATCCGCGACTGGGACGATCTGCTGAAGCCCGGCGTACAGGTGGTCACCCCCAACCCGGGCAGCTCCGGCTCGGCGAAGTGGAATCTGCTGGCGCCGTACGCCGCCGTCAGCAACGGCGGCCGGGATTCACAGGCCGGCCTGGACTACGTGGCCGAACTGGTCCGCGATCACATCAAGGTGGTGCCCAAGTCGGGTCGCGAGGCCACCACGGCGTTCGAGCAGGGTCAGGGCGACGTCTTGATCAGCTACGAGAACGAAGCGATCATGCTCGACAAGAACAACGCCACCGCCGGCCCGAACAGCCAGGTCGAATATGTGATCCCGCCACAGACCTTCAAGATCGAGAACCCTGTCGCGGTCGTCAACACCTCCGATGACATCGCCGGCGCACGCTCCTTCGTCGACTTCCTCTTCACTCCGGAGGCGCAGCTGATCTGGGCCGAGCAGGGATTCCGGCCGGTCGACCCCGCGGTCATCGAGGCGACCCGGGATATGTTCCCCGGGGACATCGCGAAGCTGTGGACCATCGCCGAAGTCGGCAAGGTGCTCGGGGAGGGCACCGCCGAGGACAACGACGGCAAGGACCTGACCGGTTGGAAGGCCGTCGACGAGGCGCTGTTCGGCAAGAAGGGCGCCATCACCAAGATCTACGACTCAGGGGGTAAGCAGTGACTCCGGTCGACTCGACGGCCACGGAGGCCGGGACACCCGTTCCCGACTCGCGGCCGCCCCGCGGGTTCCTCGGACGCTCGCGCACCTTCGCCGGCGTGAGCCCGATGACCATCGGCGTCGCCTGGCTCTGGCTCAGCGTCATCGTGCTGCTGCCGCTGGCCGCCATCACGGTGCAGTCCTTCGAGGACGGCTGGAGTGGCTTCTGGGAGGCGATCTCGGCGCCCGCCGCGGTGGACACCATCTGGATCACGGTGCTCGTGTCCGTGATCGCGGCGTTGATCAACGTCGTGTTCGGCACCCTGATCGCGTGGGTACTGGTCCGAGACGAGTTCCCCGGCAAGGGTGTCGTGAACGCCATCATCGACCTGCCGTTCGCGTTGCCGACGATCGTCGCCAGCCTCGTTCTGTTGTCGTTGTACGGGCCGAACAGTCCCATCGACATCCAGCTCAACGCGACCAAGCCCGCACTGGTGATCGCCCTGACGTTCGTCACCCTGCCGTTCGTGGTGCGCCAGGTACAGCCGGTTCTCATCGAACTCGACGTCGACGTCGAGGAAGCGGCAGCCGTGCTGGGCGCGAACAACGCCACGATCTTCCGCAAGATCGTGCTGCCGGCCCTTCTCCCGGCGATCCTGACCGGCGCCGGCCTGGCGTTCACGCGCGCCATCGGCGAGTTCGGTTCCGTGGTGCTCATCGGCGGCAACATCCCCGGCGACACCCAGGTGGCCTCGCAGTACATCCAGCAGCAGATCGAGATCGACGCACCCGTCAACGCGGCCGCGATCTCGGTGGTGCTGCTGCTGATCGCCTTCGTCACGCTGCTCGTCCTGCGCGTCGCGGGCCGCCGACAGTCCAAGAGGGAGGACGCAGACCGATGAAGGTTGCACCTCTGACGAAGTACGGGCTGCGCACCGTCGCGCTCGTCTACCTGTTGATCCTCCTGGTGGTCCCGGTCGGCACGATCTTCTACCGCTCCTTCGAACACGGCCTCGGCCAGTTCTGGGAGTGGATCACCACGCCGGCCGCCATCTCGGCGCTACAACTCAGCCTGCTGATCGTCGCCATCGTGGTGCCGCTCAACGTGATCTTCGGCGTGATCACCGCGCTGGCCCTGGCTCGCGGCCGCTTCCCCGGCAAGGGATTGCTGCAGTCGGTCGTCGACCTGCCGTTCGCGGTGTCGCCGGTGGTCGCCGGCGTCGCCCTGATCCTGCTGTGGGGTTACGGCGGCTGGTTCGGCGGCATCGAGAGCCTCGGCTTCCGGATCATCTTCGGCTTCCCCGGATTGGTGCTGGCCACGCTGTTCGTCACGCTCCCGTTCGTGGCCCGCGAGGTCGAACCGGTGCTCCGGGAGATCGGAACCGAACAGGAAGAGGCCGCTGCGACACTGGGCGCCAACAACTGGCAGGTCTTCTGGCGGGTGACCCTTCCGGCGATCCGCTGGGGCCTGACCTACGGCATCGTGTTGACCGTCGCGCGAGCGCTGGGCGAATACGGTGCGGTGACCATGGTGTCGTCGAACTATCCCGGTGTGTCCCAGACGCTGACGTTGCTGGTCCACTCCCGCTACACCGACGACTACAACGAATTCGGTGCCTATGCGGCCGCAACCCTGCTGATGTTCGTCGCCATCCTGGTGCTCGTGCTGATGTCGCTGATCGAGCGCCGCGCCAAGTCCCGACTCGTCGACGCCAGTGAGTCCACGTCCACCGACGTCGAACTCGATCTGACCCCGCCGCACGGCCCCGAGTCCGTCGACGCCAAGCAGATCGTCCATCCCAACGCCCAGCACAAGGAAGGCGTGTGACATGTCCATTCAGGTGACCGGCGCGAACAAGCGCTATGGCGACTTCGCCGCCCTCGACGACGTCTCCATCGACATCCCGGACGGTCAGCTCACCTCGTTGCTGGGGCCGTCGGGCTCCGGCAAGTCGACGCTGCTGCGCGCGATCGCCGGCCTCGACACACTGGACTCCGGCATCGTCCGTATCAACGAGAACGACGTCTCGCAGAAGTCGCCGCAGAAGCGCGACATCGGTTTCGTGTTCCAGCACTACGCCGCGTTCAAACACCTCACCGTGCGCGACAACATCGCCTTCGGCCTCAAGATCCGCAAGCGGCCCAAGAAGGAGGTCGACGCCAAGGTCGACGAACTCCTCGAGGTGGTCGGACTGGCCGTCTTCCAGCACCGCTTCCCGGCGCAGCTGTCGGGTGGTCAGCGGCAGCGTATGGCGCTCGCCCGCGCCCTCGCCGTCGACCCCAAGGTGCTGCTGCTCGACGAGCCGTTCGGCGCCCTGGACGCGAAGGTGCGAGATGACCTGCGCCGCTGGCTGCGTCGTCTCCACGAGGAGGTGCACGTCACCACCGTGCTGGTCACCCACGACCAGCAGGAGGCACTCGACGTCAGCGACCGGATCGCCATCCTCAACAAGGGGCGCATCGAGCAGGTCGGCACGCCCGACGACCTCTACGACCGCCCGGCCAACGAGTTCGTGGCGTCGTTCCTCGGTTCGACGGTGCGTCTGAACGGCGAACTCGTTCGCCCGCACGACATCCGGATCGGACGCACCCCGGAGATGGCCTCCCCGGCTGCCGACTCGTCGCTCGACACCGGCGTCATCAAGGCGACCGTGCTGCGCGTGGTGAACCTCGGCTTCGAGACCCGCGTCGAACTCGTCGCCGCCACGACCGGTGACGAGTTCGCCGCCCAGATCACCCGCGGCGACCAGAACGCCCTCAACCTCCAGGCCGGGGAGACCGTGTACGCGCGGGCCACCAAGGTCGCGGCGCTCACCGAGGCCTAGGTCCTGCCGGCCCTACCGGCCGAGAATTGCCACCGAAATCCGCCCCTGAGAACGACCCTCAGCAGCGGCACCGACGCACTGTGTCGGCGGCCGCTCTCTGGAGGGCGTTCCTCAGGGGCGGATTTCAGTCGACGATGGTGGGGCGCGTCAGTGATTCGCCGGCTGGAACGTGTGCTGGTGCTCGGCCTCCTCGGCGCGGATGACGTGCATGACCGCGTTGATCAGCGCGAGGTGGGTGAACGCCTGGGGGAAGTTGCCGAGCTGCTGGCCGGTTTTCGCGTCGATCTCCTCGGCGTAGAGCTTCAGGGGACTCGAGTAGGAGAGCAGTCGCTCGCACAGCGTCTTCGCGCGTGCCAGTTCGCCGATCTCGACGAGTGCCGACACGAGCCAGAACGAACAGATCGTGAAGGAGCCCTCCTCGCCGGTGAGGCCGTCGTCGGTCTCCTCGACCCGGTAACGCAGCACCAGACCGTTGTCGGTCAGCTCGTCGGCGATCGCGAGAACCGTTGCGCGGACGCGATAATCGTCGGGCGGTAGGAACCGCAGGAGCGGCACGAGGAGCAGTGACGCGTCGAGCGCGTCGTCGCCGTAACGCTGTGTGAAGACGCCGCGGTCGTTGACTCCGTGGGCCAGGACGTCGGCCTTGATCTCGTCGGCGATCGCCGCCCACTCCCGGGCGTGCGTCTCCTCGCCGTGCATGGTCGCCAGCCGGGAACCGCGGTCGAGCGCCACCCAGCACATCACCTTCGACGAGGTGAAGTGCTTCGGTTCGCCACGGACCTCCCAGATGCCGCGGTCGGGTTCGCGCCAGTGCTTGATCGCCTCCTCGACCTGCGCCTTGAGGACGGGCCACAGGGTCTCGGGGACGGACTCGTGGGACTTGATGTTGAGATACACCGAGTCCAGCATCGTGCCCCAGATGTCGTGCTGCGCTTGGTTGTACGCGCCGTTGCCGATGCGGACCGGGCGTGCGCCGTCGTATCCGGAGAGGTGGGTGAGCTCTTCCTCCTCCAACGTCCGCTCACCGCCGACGCCGTACATCACCTGCAGCGGATGACGTTCACCGTTGGTGATGCCGGATACGTCGGCGATGAAGGAGAAGAAGTCGTCGGCCTCACGGTCGAGGCCCAGGGTGTACAGACCCCACAGCGCGAAGGTCGAATCGCGCACCCACGCATAGCGATAGTCCCAGTTGCGCTCGCCCTGAGGGGTTTCCGGCAGCGAGGTGGTCGCCGCGGCCAGCAGTGCGCCGGTCGGGGAGTAGGTGAGTCCCTTGAGGGTGAGCGCGGACCGCTGCAGGTGCGAGCGCCACGGGTGGTCGGGGAAGCTGCCGATGTTGATCCACTGCCGCCACGACTCACTCGTCGACCACATCTTCTGGGCGGCCTCGTCCCAGTTCTGCGGGGCGGGCTGTCGCGACCAACTCAGTGCGACGAAGCGGTTGTCGCCCTCGACGAGACGTGTACGTGCACGTGCCTCACGGCCCTCGAGGCCGAGACGGAGGTCGGTGGTGAGCTTGAGGGTGGGCATCTCCGCGTCGGACTCGGTGTCTCTGGCGGTCGCGATCGCCTCGCCGTAGGCCGGACCCGAGTACTCCCACTTGGTTGTCCCGCGGTGATAGTCGAATGCCGGCTCACAGCTCATGTGCAGTTCGACGGTGCCCGACACGCAGCGCACGGTGCGGAGCAGGATGTGCTCGGCATCCCAGTCGGTGGGGGTGCGGCGGTGGGTGCGGGAGCGGCGCTCGTTGTCGTGCCACGGCCCCATGACGAGCGCATCGCGCACGATGATCCAGCCGGTGTCGGTCTGCCAGGTCGTCTCGACCATGAGGCTGCCCGGCAGATACCGGCGGTCGACGGGCACGTTGACGCCGTACGGCGCGAGACGGAAATGGCCGGCGCTGCGGTCGAGCACTGCGCCGAAGATGCTCGGCGAATCGGGTCGCGGCACACACATCCACTCGACCGAACCGTTGCGGGCGATGAGGCAGTTGGTCTCGGTGTCGGACAGGAACGCGTAGTCGCCGATCGGCGGGAAGGCACTCCGGTGCGATGGGCTGGTCGGGTTCACCTGCGTCGGTATCGTGGCGCTGACTCGCGCGACGTCGGCCTCGGCGGTCCCGCCCTGTGGGGGAGTCGCGGTCGGCAGGGACGTTACGGTGGAGTCATCTGCAACAGACATGGGAACTATCATTGCGACGGACGCTGTCCGATGCCAGTCGGCCTGAACGGGGCCGGGCCGACAGTGATCCGAATCGGACGGACGGGGTGATGAGGTGACGGCGTTCTTCGCCTGGTGGGACGGTGTGGAGGAGTGGCTGACCGGCCTGTCCTTCGTTCCGCAGCTCTTGGTCACCGTCGCCGTGGTGATTCCCGTCGCGATCCTGATCGCCTATGTTCTCAATCTCTTGGTCGACCTGGCGGCAACGCTGTTCGACCGCCGACGCTTCGCCGACGACGATGGGACCGGACTGTGAAACTGATGCGCTCGCCGGTGACCCTCGCCCTGCTGGCATTGCTGATCCTCGTCGTGATCGCATGGCTCATCACGATGTGAGCCGCCGGATCTGACGGGTCTCAGCGCCCGGCGATCACCGTGCGACGCTGAGCCGCCGTGCGATAGAGACCGCAGATTCCCTCGACGACGTCGGGGTGTGCGCCGAGTGGGCCGGCCACGAGAGTCTCGTCGGCCAACGCGTCCAGCGCCGACTCGACCCGCTCGATCAGGAGACCGGCCGAGAGGAAGTACGGGCTGAGCGCGATGCGCTGCGCGCCGGCGACCCGGAGACGACGGACCGCCGAGGCGACCGCGCGGTTGTTCGGGCCGAGCTTGGTGGCGAAGACCACCTCGACCGGCCGATTCAGGTACGTCGACAGTTCGATGGCCCGGCGGCGGACGTGACGGTCGGCGGACTCGTCGGAGGAACCGACCGCCGACAGGATCACCCCGTCGCGCGCGCCGAGGCCTGCTTCGAGCAGACGATCGGCGAGGGCCGTCGTGAACGACCGGGTGCCGATGACGTCGGTCTGATGCGCGAACGGCCGGTGCTCGGCGATGATCGCCGGCAGGTCGACCTTGTGGTGATACCCCGCCGACAGCAGCAGCGGGACCACGACGGGATCGTCACCTGGATCGTTCGCGACAGAGGCGAGGACGTCGCCGACTAGCGGCTCGTCGAGATCGAGATAGGACAGGACCACCTCGACGCCCGGCAGAGCGGCGGCGACGGCGTCGCGCACACGGCGCGCGGTCGCGCCGAAGCGCGGATCGCGGCTGCCGTGTGCGACGAGGACGAGAGAAGGACTCACACCAACTCTTTGAGGTGCAGCGGCGCGAGTGCGTCGCCCACCAGACCGGCGGCGAGGGTGTTGCCACCCTGCGGGTCGATCAGCAGGAAGCTGCCCGACTCGCGGTTCACCTGGTAGTCGTCGGCCGGGATGGGTTCGGCGGTCTGCACCGAGATCCGCACGATCTGGTTGAGCTCCACCGACTCCGGGGCCTCCACTAGCGCCAGGTTCTGCTCGTCGAAGAGGGCATCGAGCCCGCCGACGATGGCCTGGGTGGTCTTGGTGCCGTGCTTGAGGAGCAGACGCGCACCGGGGCGCAGTTGCTTCTCGGCGAGCCAGCAGACGGTCGCGGTGAACTGCTGCACCGGTTCCGGTGCGTCGACCGCGGCGGCGATCAGGTCACCGCGCGAGATGTCGACGTTGTCGGCGAGCAGGATCGTGACGCTGCGTCCGGTGTGGGCGGACTCCAGCGGGCCGTCGGCCGTGTCGATCTGGCTGACGGTGGTCCGCTGGCCCGACGGCAGGACGACGACCTCGTCACCCACCGACACCCGACCGGCCGCGACCTGACCGGCGTATCCGCGGTAGTCGGGGTACTCGGGGGTGCGGGGACGGATCACGTACTGCACCGGGAAACGCAGGCCCACCGGGGCACGCTCGGTGAGGTTCGGGACCGTCTCGAGGTGCTCGATGAGGGTGGGGCCGTCGTAGAACGGCGTGTTCTCCGAGCGGTTCGCGACATTGTCGCCGTGGAGCGCGGACACCGGGATGGCGGTGACCTGTTCGTCGGACCAACCCAGCGAACGGGTCAGTTCGGCGAACTCGGCGGAGATCTCGGCGAACACAGAGGCCTGATCGTCGACGAGGTCGATCTTGTTGACCGCCAGCACGAGCTGCGGCACACCGAGGAGAGCCATCACCGCGGCGTGGCGACGGGTCTGGGAGACGACGCCGTTGCGGGCGTCGACGAGCAGGATCACCAGCTGGGCGGTGGAGGCGCCGGACACGGTGTTACGCGTGTACTGGACGTGGCCGGGGGTGTCGGCGAGAACGAAAGAGCGTGCAGGCGTGGCGAAGTAGCGGTACGCCACGTCGATGGTGATGCCCTGCTCGCGTTCGGCGCGCAGGCCGTCGACGAGCAGCGACAGGTCGGGGCCCTCGAGACCGCGGTCGACCGAGGCCTTGGTGACGGCGTCGATCTGGTCGGCCAGAACGGATTTCGTGTCGTACAGGAGACGGCCGACAAGCGTCGACTTGCCGTCGTCCACACTGCCGGCGGTGGCGATGCGGAGAAGGTCGGGTGCGTGCCTCATCAGAAATATCCTTCGCGCTTGCGGTCTTCCATGGCGGCCTCGGAGACCCGGTCGTCGCCACGGGTGGCGCCGCGTTCGGTCAGTCGCGATGCGGCGACCTCGGCCAGGACGGCGTCGTTGTCGGCGGCCTCGGAGAGCACCGCGCCGGTCGATGAGCCGTCGCCGACGGTGCGGTAGCGGACCGAGAGGCGCTGCAGCTCTTCGCCTTCGCGGGGTCCGCCCCAGACGCCGGGGGTCATCCACATGCCGTCTCGCAGGAAGACGTCACGTTCGTGTGCGTAGTAGATCGAGGGGAGCAGGACCTGCTCGCGGGCGATGTAGCGCCAGATGTCGAGCTCGGTCCAGTTCGACAGCGGGAACACGCGAACGTGCTCGCCCGGTGCGTGGCGGCCGTTGTAGAGGTTCCACAGCTCGGGGCGCTGACGCTTCGGGTCCCACTGGCCGAAGGCGTTGCGCAGCGAGAAGATCCGCTCCTTGGCGCGCGAGCGCTCCTCGTCGCGGCGGCCACCGCCGAAGACCGCGTCGAAGCGGTTCTCGGTGATCGCGTCGAGCAGCGGGATGGTCTGCAGCGGGTTGCGGACGCCGTCGGGGCGCTCGGTCAGCCGGCCGTCGGCGAGGTAGTCCTCGACCTTGGCGACGTGCAGACGCAGGTTGTGACGCTCGACGACGTTGTCGCGGAACTCGAGGACCTCGGGCAGGTTGTGTCCGGTGTCGACGTGCAGCAGCGAGAACGGCAGCGGCGCAGGCCAGAAGGCCTTCAGTGCGACATGCAGCAGGACGGTGGAGTCCTTGCCGCCGGAGAAGAGGATGACCGGGCGCTCGAATTCGCCTGCCACCTCACGGAAGACGTGGATGGCCTCGGACTCCAGCGCGTCGAGCGTGGTGAAGTCGTCGGTGTCGGCGGAGACGGTCAAGTCGCGGACGGGTTCGGTGACGGTCATGCGTGGAGCCCACATTCTGTCTTGGCGCGACCGGCCCAGCGGCCGCTGCGCGGATCGGATCCGGGTTCGGGTTTGGCGGTGCACGGAGCACAACCGATGGAGGGGTAGCCCTCGTCGACCAACGGGTTGACCAGCACTCCGTTGGAGTCGATGTAGTCCTGCATCTGCTCGTCGGTCCACGGTGCGATCGGGTTGATCTTGACCAGCCCGAAGGCCTCGTCGAACGAGATGAGCGGAGCGTTGGCGCGGGTGGGCGCCTCCACTCGGCGGATGCCGGTGATCCAGGCGTCGTAACCGGCCAGACCCGCCTTGAGCGGGACGACCTTGCGCAGTCGGCAGCACTCGCCGGGGTCGCGTGCGAACAGGTTGCGGCCCAGCAGTTCGTCCTGCTGCGCGACGCTGTGTTCGGGGTTGAGGTTGACCATCTCGACGCCATACACCTGCTCGACCGCGTCACGGGTGCCGATGGTCTCGGCGAAGTGGTAGCCGGTGTCGAGGAACAGGACCTTGACCGGGTCGCCGCCGAGGTGTTCGCGGTCGATGTTCTTCACCGCGAGGTCGACGAGGGCGGCGTCCTGCATGTTCGACGCGACGACGAAGTTGGTGCCGAAGGTCTCCGCGGTCCAGCGGATCAGTTCCTCCGGGGTGGCGTCGGGACCGAGGTCGGCCGCGCCCTTCGCCGCGATCGCGCGGAGTTCGTCCTCGCTGTGGCGGCGGCCGGTGGCCGTCGCCGTGGTGCTGATCGTCATCGGAGTGCCTCCTCGTCGGCGCGAACGGCCCACTGCGCGAACCGTTCACCCTCTTCGCGCTGATCCACGAAGTTGCGGACCACGCGTTCGATGTAGTCGCCGAGCTCGGTGCCGAGCACCTTGTGCTGGCGCAGCTTGCGACCGAAACCGGAGTCCAGGCCGAGGCTGCCGCCCAGGTGGACCTGGAAGCCGTCGGTCTGGTTGCCGTCGGCGTCCTCGACGAGCTGTCCCTTGAAACCGATGTCGGCGATCTGTGACCGTCCGCAGGAGTTGGGGCAGCCGTTGATGTTCACCGTGATCGGCACGTCGAGCTTCGAGTTGATGTCGGCGAGACGCTCGTCGAGCTCCGGCGCGAGAACCTGTGAACGCTTGCGGGTCTCGGTGAACGAGAGCTTGCAGAACTCGATACCGCTGCACGCCAGCAGATTCCGGCGCCACTGCGTCGGGCGGCCGTGCAGGCCAAGCGGCTTGAGCTCGTCGATGAGCCATTCGACCTTGTCGTCGGGGACGTCGAGGACGATCAGCTTCTGGTACGGGGTGAAGCGCACGCGGTCGGAACCGACGGCGGCGACAGCCTCGGCGGTCTTGGTGAGGATCGTGCCCGACACGCGACCGGCGATGGGGGAGAAGCCGATCGCGTTGAGGCCGTTGCGCAGCTTCTGCACGCCGATGTGGTCGATCGGGCGTTCGGGCTGCTCCGGCGCCGGGCCGTCGATCAGCTTGCGGCCGAGGTACTCGTCCTCGAGCACCTGACGGAACTTCTCGATGCCCCAGTCCTTGATGAGGAACTTCAGGCGCGCCTTCGCGCGGAGGCGACGGTATCCGTAGTCGCGGAAGATCGAGACCACGGCCTCCCACACGTCGGGCACCTCGTCGAGTGGGACCCAGGCGCCGACGCGCTGGGCGAGCATCGGGTTGGTGGACAGGCCGCCGCCGACCCAGAGGTCGAGGCCGGGGCCGTGTTCGGGGTGGACGACGCCGACGAAGGCGACGTCGTTGATCTCGTGGACCACGTCCTGCTGGCCGGAGATCGCGGTCTTGAACTTGCGCGGCAGGTTCGAGTACTTCGGGTCGCCGATGTAGCGGCGGACGATCTCGTCGATGGCCGGGGTGGGATCGAGGACCTCGTCGAAGGACTCGCCGGCGAGCGGCGAACCCAGCACGACGCGGGGGCAGTCGCCGCAGGCCTCGGTGGTCTTGAGGCCGACGGCTTCGAGGCGGTCCCAGATCGTCGGGACGTCTTCGATCCGGATCCAGTGGTACTGGACGTTCTCGCGGTCGGAGAGGTCGGCGGTGTCGCGGGCGAACTCGGTGGAGAGCTCGCCGAGGGTGCGCAGCTGCGCGACGTTGAGCGCTCCGGCGTCGCAGCGCACGCGCATCATGAAGTGCTTGTCTTCGAGGATGTCGATGTTCTCGTCGCCGGTCCAGGTGCCGTCGTACCCCTCGGCGCGCTGCGTGTAGAGGCCCCACCAGCGCATCCGGCCGCGCAGGTCCTGCTTGTCGATCGAGTCGAATCCCTGCTTGGAGTAGATGTTCTCGATGCGGGCGCGGACGTTGAGGGGGTTGTCGTCCTTCTTGACCTGCTCGTTGGGGTTCAGCGGCTCGCGGTAGCCGAGCTTCCACTGACCTTCGGCGCGGCGCTTGGCCGGGCGGGCCTTGCGTGCGGGACGAGCGGGCTTCTCGGTGCCGGCCTCGCCTGCCGCGGCAGCGGGCTTGACGGCATCAGGCTGTGAGCCCGTGCTGGAGACAGCAGCAGGGGCGTCGGTTGTGGACGTCATGAAATCTCCTGTGCCGGCGCACAGGGCCGGCGTTCATTGCACGAAAAGTGGGCTGAAACGTGCCGGCATCCCCGGATTCAGGGATCAGTCAGGGCCGAGACGTCGCTAGATGCGACAGAAAGCGCTGTTGACGCGCTTGAGATCAATGTGGCGACGCGCTGCGAGCCACACCCCTGGGAAAATCACGGGGTCCATATTGCCACGCCCATCATCGCCTCGTCTACTTGGGGTTATTTTCCATCACGATGATGGAAACGCGCCTGGGCCGGTGGGGCCGCAGGTCTCACCTCGAGTCGATCAATAACACCCGGCACGTGGTTATTCCCGGCCCGGGCGTGGTGTCGTGAGGCCTGGTCGATGCGGCGATTTCGGTGCTGACGTCGGGGTCGTCATGATGGAACGGTGAAGGTCGACATCGAAGCACCCACCCCCGAGCTCACCACGCAGCTCATCGACGGGGCGTGCCGAGACGTCGACTCCGACGTGCCGTTCGGTCTCTACCTGCACGTCCCGTTCTGCGCGACACGCTGCGGCTACTGCGACTTCAACACCTACACCGCAGGGGAGCTCGGCTCGACGTCGTCTCCGGAGTCCTGGCAGGAGGCGGTGGCCGCGGAGCTGGAGTCGGCGGCGCGGCTGCTGACGCCGACTCGGAAGGTGTCGACGATCTTCGTCGGCGGCGGCACCCCGTCGCTGCTCGGCGCAGACGGGCTCACCCGCCTGCTCGACTCGGTGCGCGCCAACTTCGACCTCGCCGCAGACGCGGAGGTCACCACCGAATCGAACCCGGAGTCGACGTCGCCGGCGTTCTTCGAACAGTTGCGGTCGGCCGGGTTCACGCGCATCTCGCTGGGCATGCAGTCCGCCGCCCAGCACGTCCTCAAGGTGCTCGACCGGGTGCACACCCCGGGGCGCGCGGTCGCCGCGGCGCGCGAGGCTCGGGCGGCCGGCTTCGACCACGTCAACCTCGACCTGATCTACGGGACCCCCGGGGAGACCGACGCCGACCTGCACGCCACCCTCGACGCCGTGCTGTCCGCGGGCGTCGACCACGTGTCGGCCTATGCCCTGATCGTCGAGGACGGCACCGCGCTGGCGCGTCGGATCCGGCGCGGCGAGATGCCCGCCCCCGACGACGACGTGCTCGCCGACCGCTACAAGATCCTCGATGATCGGTTGAGCGCCAACGGGTTCGGTTGGTACGAGGTGTCGAACTGGGCCCTCGACGACGCGGGCGCGTGTCGCCACAACCTCGCCTACTGGAACAGCTCGGACTGGTGGGGGATCGGCCCGGGCGCGCACTCCCACGTGAATGGCGTGCGCTGGTGGAACGTGAAGCATCCGGCGCGCTACGCGCAGACCCTCGGTGAGGGCGTGCTGCCCGCGGCGTCGTCGGAGCAGCTCACCACCGAGGACCGCCACATGGAGGCGGTCATGCTCACCACGCGACTCCGGACCGGGCTCCCGACCGAACTCCTCGACGACGCCGAACGCGCGAACGCCGAAAATCTCTGTGCCGACGGCCTGCTCGCCGCGACGGGCGATGCCTACGTCCTCACCGACGCCGGCCGGCTGCTCGCCGACGGCGTCATCCGCCGCGTGCTCTGGGGTTAGACCCGGGACTACCAGGGACGTTCGGGGCGCGGCGGGCTGGTCCAGCCGGTGGACTGGCGTCCCCGACGATGCGCGCCACCGCCGCCGGGGGATTCGGGCGCACCCCGCGGCGGCCGGACCGGTTCGGGCGGGACGTCGACGACGCGGGGACGCGCCGGGATCTCGGCGGTGTCGTCGAGCTGCTCCTCGAGAGGGCGTGCCCCCTCGGAGAGGTCGAGGGCGTCGAGGTCGAGGGTGCGTGCGTGGATGATGTTGCGGTTCCGCAGCGCCGAGCGCACCGCACGGTGGAGTCCGTCCTCGAGGTAGAGATCGCCCTCCCAGCGGACGACGTGTGCGAACAGGTCGCCGTAGAACGTCGAATCCTCGCTGAGCAGCTTGTCCAGGGCCAGCACCTTGGTGAGCGTGATCAGCTGGTCGAGTCGCAGCTGTCGCGGCGGGATCTTGGCCCAGCCGCGCGTCGACAGCTTGTGGTCGGGATAGGGCCTGCCCTCCCGCACCCCCTTGAAGATCATGGAACCCCGCGCCGGTTTCGTAGTATGGAACGTACCCAGTATGGGACGTACCCCAACTCTATGGCCCAACCCCATGGACCGGGACTCGGATCAGGAGGTGTACCGCGTGTCCACAACGGATGACCGTCGATTCGAGATCCTCCGCGCGATCGTGACCGACTACGTCGAATCGCAGGAGCCCATCGGATCGAAGGCACTCGTCGAGCGGCATCAGCTCGGGGTGTCGAGCGCAACCGTCCGCAACGACATGGCGGTACTCGAGGCCGAGGGATACATCACCCAGCCGCACACCAGCTCGGGTCGTGTCCCCACGGACAAGGGCTACCGGATGTTCGTCGACCGCATCAGCGAGATCAAGCCGCTGTCCTCGGCGGAACGACGCGCCATCCTGTCGGTGCTCGACTCCGGCGTCGACCTCGACGACGTGCTGCGACGCTCGGTCAAGCTCCTCGCCCAGCTGACCCGCCAGGTGGCCGTCATCCAATACCCGGTGCTGTCGGCGGCACGCGTCCGACACCTCGAGGTCGTGTCGCTCTCGCCGTCGCGGCTGCTGCTCGTGGTGATCGTCGACAACGGTCGCGTCGAACAGCGCATGGTCGCGCTGAACGAGGACCACGACGAAGAGGACATCAGCCGTCTGCGTGACATGTTCTCCACGGCGCTGCACGGCAAACGCCTTGCCGAGGCGTCGGCGGCGGTGGCCGAACTCGCCAACTCCGCACCCGACGACATCCGGGGCGCGGTTCTGAACATCGCGACGGTTCTCGTCGAGACCCTCGTCGAACGCGGCGACGACCGCCTGGTGCTCGGCGGCACCTCGAACCTGGCACGGTCGGCCGCCGACTTCACGCCGGTCGTCGGCGGTATGGACACCGTCCTCGAAGCACTCGAGGAGCAGGTCGTCGTGCTCAAGATTCTCGCCACGACACAGGACATGGGCCAGGTCACAGTGCAGATCGGAGAGGAGACGCAGACCGAGAACCTGCGTGGGACCTCGGTGGTGTCCACAGGGTACGGTGCATCGGGAACCGTGTTCGGCGGCGTCGGTGTGCTCGGCCCCACACGGATGGACTATCCGGGAACCATCGCCTCGGTCGCAGCCGTTGCCAAATACATCGGTGAGGTGCTCGCCGAACGATGACCGCCGCCTCGGCGACGGACGTCGGGTGAGGGCCCCCAACCGGTCGGCGGCAGAATCGAGTGGTTCCACTGCGTACCGCGCGGACGTGCGTCCACACCGATGGCGCGCACCGCGTGGGCACCAACTGAGACCGCTTGGGTACCAATTGAGATTTAAGGATCACTACAACCGTGGCACGTGACTATTACGCAATCCTGGGTGTGGCGAAAGGTGCCAGCGACCAGGAGCTCAAGCGCGCCTACCGCAAGAAGGCACGCGAACTGCATCCCGACGTCAACCCCGGTCGGGAGGACGAGTTCAAAGAGGTCAGCACCGCCTACGAGGTGCTGACCGATCCGGAGAAGCGGCGCATCGTCGACGCCGGTGGCGACCCCCTCGCGGGTGCGGGCGCCGGAGGTTTCGGCGGATTCGGCGGTGGTGGCGGTGGTGGCGGCGGCTTCGGCGACGTCTTCGAGGCCTTCTTCGGCAACGGCGGCGCCTTCGGCGGTGGCGGCGGCTTCGGGTCGGGGCGTGGACCCCGCTCGCGCGTCCAGCCGGGTGAGCCCGCCCTCGTCAACCTCAAGCTCGATCTCGCCGAGTGCGCCAAGGGCGTCAACAAGGAGATCACCGTCGACACCGCGATCCTGTGCGATGTGTGCACCGGCTCGGGGACCAACGGCGACAGCAAGCCGATCGCCTGCGACACCTGCCACGGCGCCGGCGAGATCCAGTCGGTGCAGCGTTCGTTCCTCGGTCAGGTCATGACCGTCCGCGAGTGCCCGACCTGTCACGGCGTCGGCGAGGTCATCCCCGATCCCTGCCACAAGTGCGGTGGCGACGGTCGCGTGCGTTCGCGTCGCACCATGACCGTCCGCATCCCGGCCGGTATCGAGAGCGGCATGCGTGTCCGGCTCAGCGGCCAGGGCGAGGTCGGCCCCGGCGGCGGTCCGGCCGGTGACCTCTACGTCGAGGTCACCGAACGTCCGCACGAGGTCTTCCTGCGCGACAAAGACGACCTGCACTGCACCCTGAAGGTCCCGATGGTCGACGCCGCGCTCGGCGCCGAGTTCGACGTCGAGACCATCCTCGGCGACCCGGTCACCGTCAAGATCGACCCGGGTACGCAGCCCGGCCAGGTGGTCAAGCTGCGCGGTCAGGGCATGCCGCACGTCAGCTCGGGTGTCCGCGGCACCCTGCACGTGCACCTCGACGTGGTCGTCCCGACCAAGCTCGACAACGCCCAGGCCGACGCCCTCAAGAAGCTCAAGAAGGTGGCGCAGGACGAGATCGAGGTGGTCAACACCTCGGCCGCGGCCGCTCCGGGCGGACTGTTCTCACGACTGCGCAACGCGTTCGCAGGCAAGTGAGCCCACCGCTTTTCTGGGCGGACTCCGTCCCCGCCCCGGGTGCCGACCTGATCCTCAGCGGGCCGGAAGGCCGGCATGCGGTGACGGTTGCGCGCCTCGGGGTGGGGGAGCGCATCCTCGTCGGCGACGGCGCGGGATCGGTGGCCAGATGCGAGATCCGGGAGATCACCGGGAAAGACACGCTCGTCGCGTCGGTGCGTGAGCTCTCCTTCGAGGCGCGGCCCACCCCGCAGGTGACCCTCGTGCAGGCGTTGCCGAAGTCCGAACGATCCGAACTGGCCGTCGATCTCGCGACCGAGGCCGGTATCGACGTGATCGTGCCGTGGCAGGCGATGCGCTGTGTCGCACGGTGGACGGGCAAGGCGGAGAAGGGCGTTGCCAAGTGGCGGACCGCGGCGTCGGTTGCCGCGAAACAGAGCCGACGACCCTGGATTCCCGAGGTCACCGACCTCGCCACCACAATCGACGTCCGCGCGCGGTGCGCCGACGCGGTCGCCGCCGGCGGTGTGGTCGCGGTACTGCACGAGGAGGCCGCGCGGCCCCTCGCCGAACTTCCGCTCGCCGATGCGAGCGAGATCGTGCTCGTCGTCGGCCCCGAAGGCGGACTCGACGACGCCGAGGTCGCCGACCTGACCGCGCTCGGCGCCCATTCGGTGGTCCTTGGCCCGGAGGTGCTGCGTACCTCGACCGCGGCCGCGGTGGCACTGGGTGCGATCGGCGTGCTGACCGGACGGTGGTCGCGATGAGTGGTGTCCGACGCTGCGCCGTACGACGCACCAAGATCGAATACGGCACCGAGCCTTCACAATTCGGCCATCTCTACCTGCCTCGCGATGGTCTCGACCCCGCAACTCCGGCTCGGGTCGTCGTGCTCGTCCACGGCGGCTCGTGGGCGGTGGAGTACGGCTCGACGATCCAGACCGCAGTCGCGCGCACGATGGCCGAACGCGGTGCCGTCGTGTGGAACATCGAGTATCGCCGCGTCGGGGAGCCGGGCGGCGGCTGGCCGAACACCGGCCGCGACGTCCTCGACGCGATCCGCGCCCTCGACGGCCCGGTGCGCGATGCGCTGCAGGAACAGGACATCGACCTCCGTGCGATCGACTTCTCGTCGGTCGGCGTCGTCGGACACTCGGCCGGTGGGCAGCTCGCGGTGTGGGCGGTCGGCAAACTCGGCGCCCGTACCGCATCGACCACCATCACCACCGTCGTCGCGCAGGCAGCGGTCCTCGACACCGTCTCCGCGGCGGACAAGGAGTCTCTGCGCGACCTGATGGGCCGGCCGTACAGCGAGTCGCCGCGCCGCTACGAAGAGGCGTCGCCCATGCTGGCGCCGGTCTTCGACGCGCACGTCGTCGCGATCACCGGTGACGAGGACGATCTCGTGCCCGACATCGTCAGCCGTCGCTACGTCGACGACGCCATCGCCCGCGGACAGTCGGCCGAACTGATCGTCGTGCCGGGTGAGGGACATCAGGCGTTCGTCGACCCGCGCACGGGCTGTGCGCGGCAGACGATCCGGGTG
The DNA here is from genome assembly GCF_054823965.1 of Gordonia sp. GN26. Taxonomy (NCBI): domain Bacteria; kingdom Bacillati; phylum Actinomycetota; class Actinomycetes; order Mycobacteriales; family Gordoniaceae; genus Gordonia; species Gordonia sp. GN26. Next base: position 24,517 of record NZ_JSYC01000030.1, read on the forward strand.
CTGGGGATCTAGGGTCTCGGCTCTCGTGACTCGGTCCTTCGTGACTCGGCCTCGTGACCAGGGCAGGGTCGTCTGCCATGACTGACCGGTCCACACCGGTGCCCGAGTGGGCGAGGCTCCGCGTCCGGACCCGCTGGACATCTGTGGCCTTGATGTTCTTCGGAGCTCTCGCACTCTTCTGGCTCTGGCAGCTGGGGCGAGCGCTGTCTGACGACCGCTTCATGGATGCAGCCTTCTATGTGTGCGCGTCCGGGGCTTGCGCAGCGGTCCTCTGGGCGTCTGGGCTCGTGCTGAGGAACCGGGCGCGGTCCACCGCAGCTCCGGGGGCGGCCGAGGCGGTACCGGGCGGGATTCGGTTCGCGACATCACGTCGACTGCGGATGGCGTATCGGGTGTCTCTGACGCTGATCGCGGTCTCCTCCGGTTTGTTCGCCATCGGGATGTGGTTGGGGCAGTTCGATTTTCCGATGAGTCCGGGACAGGCAACGGTCTTCCCCTGGATCACAGCCGCGATCGCCGCATACTCCGCCATCGCCCTCGCCTGGTTCGCGACGGGACTCCTGCGATACCCGAGCATCGAGGTTTCGACTGCCGGTGTGGACGTCACCGGGTTTCGTCTGAAGCAAACCGTCGAGTGGGACGACATCGCAGACATCGTTCCGCTCGCCGACGGCAAGAATCCGGAGATCGGCATCGTCCTGAGAGACCGGGCACGAGCCGGCGTGGAGATCTTCTACCGAGGGCCCTTCGCCCCGGGGTACATGCAGGCTCAGCGATCCGTCCGGATCACCGCCGATCTCTTCGCCGTCGGTGCCGCGCCACTTCTCGACATCCTCGACTACTACGCATTCAGTCCGGAGGATCGCGCCGAGTTGGCGGATGGTCGAGCACTGCGCCGGTTGGCCGCCATGGGCCAACCGACACTCGACGGTTGACGGTCAGGAAATATTGCCTGCTGATCGGCCGTTGCATAGCGATACACTGGCCAGACAACTGTGCGTTTCCTTCAGCGAATCCTCACTGCGATTCAGCGGACGCGCGCAGGCCACAACCGCAGACCACCAGGAGTGATTTCATACGTGAGTGACGACAACCCCGACCCGAGCGGGCAATCCAGCCGAACGCAGCCGCGCCGGTCTGGGGTCACATCCACCGTCGAAGTCTCTCCCGGAGTGGTGTTCGGGCTGCTCGGTGCCAGTGACGTCAACCTTCGGACGCTCGAGCAGCTGCTTCCCGCCGACATTCATGTCCGCGGCAACCAGGTGACGCTGACCGGCGAGCCCGCCGATGTCGCCGCCTCCGAACGCGTCATCGCCGAACTCACCGACCTCGTCGGACGTGGCACCCCGCTGACCCCGGACCTCGTCCGGCACAGCGTGTCGATGCTCTCCGACGGCGGCCAGGAGTCGCCAGCCGAGGTGCTGTCGCTGGACATCCTGTCGCGCCGCGGCAAGACGATCCGGCCCAAGACGCTGAACCAGAAGCACTATGTCGACGCCATCGACGACAACACCATCGTGTTCGGGCTGGGTCCGGCCGGTACCGGCAAGACCTATCTCGCGATGGCCAAGGCCGTGCAGGCGCTGCAGTCGAAGTCGGTCAACCGCATCATCCTCACCCGCCCGGCCGTCGAGGCCGGCGAACGCCTGGGCTTCCTGCCGGGCACGCTGAGCGAGAAGATCGACCCGTATCTGCGCCCGCTGTACGACGCCCTGCACGACATGATGGATCCCGAGGCGATCCCGAAGCTGATGGCCGCGGGGGTCATCGAGGTGGCCCCGCTGGCCTACATGCGTGGCCGCACCCTCAACGACGCCTTCATCATCCTCGACGAGGCGCAGAACACGACGAGCGAGCAGATGAAGATGTTCCTGACGCGCCTGGGCTTCGGCTCCAAGGTGGTCGTCACCGGTGACGTGACCCAGGTCGACCTGCCGGGCGGTGCGAAGAGCGGCCTGATGGCGGCAACCGCGATCCTCGAGGGCATCGACGACATCCACTTCTCCCGGCTCACCAGCCAGGACGTCGTGCGGCACCGCCTGGTCGCCGACATCGTCGACGCGTACGGTCGCGCGGAGGAATCCCAGCGCACCGGTGCACGCATCGACGCCGCGATCGGCGGCAACCGCGCGGCGCGTCGTGCGGCTTCCCATGGGCGTCGCTCATGAGCATCGAACTGGCCAACGAGTCGGGGGTCGAGGTCCCGGCCGAGCTGATCATCGACGCCGCACGGTTCGCGGTGAATGCGATGGACGTGAACCCCGGCGCGCTGCTGTCGGTCCTGTGTGTCGACGAGGACACCATGGCCGACATGCACGTGCAGTGGATGGATCTGCCCGGACCCACCGATGTGATGAGCTTTCCGATGGACGAGCTCGTCCCGGGCGGTCGTCCCGACGCCACCGATCTCGGCCCGGCGATCCTCGGCGACATCGTGCTGTGCCCCGAGTTCGCGCGCAAGCAGGCCCGCGAGGCGCGTCGCTCGTTCGAGCACGAACTCGCGATGCTGACCATCCACGGTGTGCTCCACCTCCTCGGCTACGACCACGCCGAACCCGAGGAAGAGCGCGAGATGTTCGGGCTGCAGAACGAGATCCTCGACGCCTTCTACGCCGAACGGCACCGGCGCGCGCAGGAACAGCGCCAGACAGACCGTGACTCGCGGTTGCTGTCGAACATCGGATTCACCGGCACCGAACAAGGGACCGGAGACGCGGGGACGACCGGACGGTCCGAGGAAGACTGAAAGTGTCCCACGACTATTGGTTCATAGTGGCCGCAGTCGTCCTGATCGCGCTCGGCGGACTGTTCGCCGCGGTCGACACCGCGGTGTCCACGGTCTCCAACGCGCGTGTCGACGACATGGTGCGCGAGGGCCGCGCCGGCGCCCGACGCCTCGCCATCATCCTCGACGCCCGCGCCACCTACGTGGGACTGGTGGTCCTGCTGCGGGTGGTCTGCGAGACCGCGGCCGCCGCGCTCATCGCCCTGTCCGCGACCGAATGGCTCGGTGTCGGCTGGGGACTCGTCGTCGCCATCACCGCGATGACGGTCATCTCCTACGTCGCCATGGGCGTCGGGCCACGCACCCTCGGCCGCCAGCACGCGTACACCATCGCGCTGTCGATGTCGTATCTGTTGTCGGCGCTGGGAATCCTGCTCAAGCCGGTGACCCGGCTCCTCATCCTCATCGGTAACGCGCTGACCCCGGGTCGTGGTTACCGAAACGGCCCGTTCGCCACCGAGATCGAGCTGCGCGAGGTCGTCGACCTCGCCGAGGCGCGAGGTGTGGTGGCTGCCGACGAACGCCGAATGATCCACTCGGTCTTCGATCTCGGCGACACCAGCGCCCGCGAGGTCATGGTGCCGCGGCCGGAGATGGTCTGGATCGAGGCCGACAAGAACGTCCTGCAGGCCACCAATCTCGCGACACGGTCGGGACATTCGCGTATCCCGGTCATCGGCGAGAACACCGACGACGTGCTCGGCATCGTCTACCTCAAGGACATGGTGCAGCGAACGGTCGCCAAACGCCTCGACCCGACGACGCTGCGCGTCTCCGACATCATGCGCGAGGCCGAGTTCATCCCGGACTCCAAGCCACTCGACAAGGTCCTCGCCGACATGCAGCTCACGCGCAACCACATGGCGATCCTCGTCGACGAATACGGGGGCATCGCCGGGCTGGTGACGATCGAGGACGTCCTCGAGGAGATCGTCGGCGAGATCACCGATGAATACGACACCGACGAACTCGCGCCCGTCGAGGACCTCGGCGACGGCTCGTACCGGGTGTCGGCACGGCTTCCCGTCGAGGATCTCGGCGAGCTGTTCGACGTCGAGATCGAGGAGGAAGAGGTCGAGACGGTCGGTGGCCTCGTCGCCCTCGAACTCGGTCGCGTCCCGCTGCCCGGGGCAAGGGTCAAGTCCCACGGCCTGCAGCTCGTGGCCGAGGGCGGTCCCAACCGCAAGGGACGCCAACGCATCATCACGGTCCTCGTCACGCGCGTTCCCGGCACCGACGACGACGGCCGGGACTCGCACCGGCATGAATCGGCGAACGGTCGAGGGCATTCCGGCCGGCAGGGTCGTCATGACCGCACCGCGGCCCGCGAACACGAGGACGAGGGCCATCGCAGCAACCACGAGCAACCGACAGCAAGGATGAATCAGTGACCGAGACCCTCGCCGACGAGGATCAGAAGCTCGTGGTGCTCGCCCGCGGAGCACTCGCCCGCGCCGAGGCGCGTTCCGGAGCGGCCGTTCGTGACGGCGATGGCCGCACCTACGCGGGCGCCGAGGTCCGCACCAAGACCCTGACGCTCAGCGGCCTGCAGGTCGCGGTCGCCTCGGCGATCTCGAGTGGCGCCACCGCCTTCGAGGCGGCGGTGCTGGTCAACGGGGACGCCGACGACCCCGGTCTGGCCACCCTGCACGAACTGAGCCCGCAGGCCTACGCCTACGTCACCGACGCCGCCGGCCGGCCGCAGCAACGACTCGGCGGCGCCGATGTCTGAGTCCGCCCCCGAATTCCGTTCCGGCTTCGTCTGTTTCGTCGGCCGCCCCAACACCGGCAAGTCGACGCTCACCAACGCGCTGGTGGGGGAGAAGATCGCGATCACCTCCAACCGGCCGCAGACCACGCGCCACACCATCCGCGGCATCGTCAACCGGCCCGACGCCCAGCTGATCCTCGTCGACACCCCGGGACTGCACCGGCCGCGCACGCTGCTCGGCAAGCGGCTCAACGAACTGGTGCGCGACACGTACTCCGAGGTCGACGTGATCGGCGTCTGCATCCCGGCCGACGAGACGATCGGCCCCGGCGACCGCTGGATCATCTCGCAGGTCCGCGAGATGGCGCCGCGCACCACGCTTCTCGGCGTCGTCACCAAGATCGACCGGGTCGGCCCCGAACAGGTGGCCAAACAGCTCATGGCGCTCTCCGGACTCCTCGGCCCCGACGCCGAGGTGGTGCCCGTGTCGGCGAAGTCGGGCAAGCAGCTCGACGTCCTGAGCGACGTGCTCGTCAGCCTCATGGAAGAGGGCCCGGCGTTCTATCCCGACGGTGAGCTCACCGACGAACCCGAACAGGTCCTCATGGCCGAGTTCATCCGCGAGGCCGCCCTCGAAGGCGTCCACGACGAACTTCCGCATTCACTCGCCGTGGTGATCGAGGAGGTCATCGACCGCGAGGACCGGCGCCCGGACCAGCCGCCGATGGTCGACGTCCACGCGGTGCTCTTCGTCGAGCGGGACAGCCAGAAGGGCATCATCATCGGGCGCAAGGGAGCACGCCTGAAAGAGGTCGGTACAGTTGCGCGCGCACAGATCGAGCGGTTGCTGGGGACCAAGGTCTACCTGGATCTGCACGTGAAGGTCGCCAAGGACTGGCAGCGCGACCCCAAGCAGCTCCGCCGGCTGGGCTTCTAGACGAGAAGATTGACGGCACCGTCCTCGCGGACACGGGCCGCGGGGGAGGTACGTCGATGGGAACACACGAGTCGCAGGAGGCCTCCGAGACAGGTCACGGAGCGCACGAGGCGCCGGAGATCGAGGAACCGACCGGGCGGACCATCGCCGGGGTGCTCGGATCGCCCCGGTTCTGGCTCGCTCCGCTGATCCTCGTCGCGGTGCTGTTCTCGCTCATGGCCGCGCTGTACATGTCGGCCGTCGTCGACCCGCAGCGCCACCTCCACGACTTCCCGATCGCCCTCGTCAACGAGGACTCCGGCGGCGAGGTGACCGGCGCCGACGGCAAGGCCACCAAGCAGAACATCGGTGATCAGGTCGCCGACGGCATCATCTCCTCGGCCGCCGACAACGGCATCGTCGTCCGGCGCACCGATCGGTCGACCGCCCTCGGTGAACTGAACAGCGGCAAGGTGTACGGCGTCGTCATCATCGGCTCGAGCTTCACCAATCGCGCAGTCGCGCTGGGACGTTCGACGGTGCTCCCGGCGCAGCCGACGCGCCCCGCCATCGACATCTTCATCAACCGCGGGTCCGGCGCCTTCGCGTCGTCGATCACCTCGACCTTCGCCGAGCAGGTGACCACGCGGGTCAACGCCGAGGTCGGACAGCAGCTGACCGCGCAGGTGCGAGATCAGCTCGACCGCAACGACGTCACGTTCACCGGTGCCGCCCAGCTCGCGCTCGCCAGTCCGGTGGCGGTCTCGGTGACCGAGCCGACACCGCTGCCACAGGGCGCCGGAAACGGATTGTCCGCGTTCTACCTCACGCTGCTGCTGGTGCTGGCCGGCTTCACCGGCGCGATGATGGTGAGCATCGTCGTCGACGGCATGCTGGGCCAGACGCCCATCGAGTACGGCCCGTTCTACCAACTCCGCGAACGCCTCGCGATCAGCCGCTGGGCGACGCTCGCCGCCAAGTGGACCATCATGTTCCTCGTCTCGGTGGTGCTCTCGACCCTGTTCATCGCGGTCGGCTCCTGGGTGGGTACGTCCCTGCCGAACGCCTTCGTGCTGTGGCTGATCTCGATCCTCGCGATCTTCGCGGTCGGGGTGAGCGCGAGCGCGATGATGGCCGTCTTCGGCAACGCCGGCCTGTTGTTCAACCTCGTGTTCTTCGTCGTGTTCGGCCTGCCGTCGTCGGGCGGCACCCTGCCGCTCGAGGCGAGTCCGCGGTTCTTCGAGTGGATCGCCGCGATCGAGCCGATGCACGTCATCTACCTCGGCGTGCGCTCGGTCCTGTACTTCGACGCCGACCTGTCCGCCGGGCTCGCGCGGTCGGTCATCCAGTGCTTCATCGGCCTTCTCCTCGGCGTGCTGCTGGGCATGCTCGGCACCAAGTACTACGACCGCAAGGGCTGGCACCGCTACCCGGGTGGCATGACGCTTCCGCCGAAGCTGGACAAGATCGTCAACGCGGGCTGAGCGGGTTTCGCGCTCCGCCCCCTTTCCGCGGAAACCTGGCACGGTGGATGCATGGGTACGTCGGTGGAGATGTCGATCGCGGAGATGTCGGCCGCTCTGCACGACCTGCGGGACGAGCTCGACCGTGCGGAGGAGCTCGCGGGGCCGCTGATCTCCGCGGTGGCCGAACAGCATCGGGAGAGTGCGCGCAACCTCGTGCACTACGTCACGGTGCGCCGCCGCGATCTGCGTCCGCTGCAGTCGTCGATGGCCGCCCACGGGTTGTCGAGTCTCGGCCGGATGGAATCGATCGTCTACTCCTGGATCGAGACGGTCATCGAGACCGTCGACGCCCTCGCCGAAGGCCGACGCAGACACCCGATCTGGGGCGACCTCTCCGGCGGCGTGCGCATTCTCGGCGCCAACCGAGACCAGTTGTTGGGCAGCGTGCACCCGGGTGGGGCCGACGACGTGACCGCCGACCGGCCGGGTGACGAGCACGGTGAACGAGCAAGTCGGGTGATGGTCACGATGCCCACCCAGGCCGCCGACGACCCGGATCTGGTGCGACGCATGGGCGAGGCCGGGATGGACGTGGCACGGGTGAACTGCGCCCACGACGGACCCGCCGAATGGGCGCGGATGATCGAGTCGGTGCGCGGACTTCCCGGGCGTGTGCGCGTCGCGATGGATCTGGCCGGACCCAAACTCCGCACCGGACCGCTCGAACCGGGACCGAAGGTCGTGAAGGTGAAACCCGTGCGAGCCGACGACGGGACCGTCGAACGCCGGTCACGGGTGCGGATGACCACGACCCCGCCCGATCCCGATCAGGCCCTGCCCGACGGCATCGATGCGATCATCCCGGTCGACGACCTCGGCGCGGTGTCCGAGGGCGACCGACTCCGGCTTCGCGACGCACGCGGTCGCCGTCGCCGCCTGGACGTCGTCGCGGTGTCCGAAGCCGGGATCGACGCCGAATGCGACCGCACCGTCTACTACCGGACCGGGTCGTCGATCACGGCGAAACACGTCCGCGGTAAGGCTCTCGTGGTCGGGGACCTGCCGGAGAAGCGCCAGCATCTGCTGATCCGTACCGGCGACGAGATCCGACTCCAGCGTGACCTCGCGCCCACATCCGCGACCAGGGTCGGACCCCATCGCATCGGATGCGAACTCGGGGACGCCTTCGACGACGTCGAACCGGGGCACCGGGTGTTGTTCGACGACGGCAAGATCGCCGGACGCGTGCGCGAGAGACTCGACGACGAGATCGTCGTCGACGTCGAACGCGCGGGCCCGAAGGGTTCCAAGCTGCGAGCCGAGAAAGGCGTCAACCTCCCGGACACGACGCTGCACATCCCGGCGCTTACGCCCGACGATCGTGCGGCGCTCCAGTTCGTGGCGACTCACGCGGACATGGTCAACTACTCGTTCGTCCGGTCGCCGGGCGACGTCGCCGACCTCATCTCCGAACTCGAACGCCTCGACGCGCGCAACGTCGGGATCGTGCTCAAGGTCGAGACCCGCGCCGCCTTCGAATCGCTGCCGCAGATGCTGCTCGAGGCAATGCGATGGGATGCGGTCGGGGTGATGATCGCGCGGGGCGATCTCGCCGTGGAGGTCGGGTTCGGCCGGCTGGCCGAGGTGCAGGAGGAGATCCTGTGGCTCTGCGAGGCCGCGCACATTCCGGTCATCTGGGCCACTCAGGTTCTCGACGGCCTGGCGAAGAAGGGCGTTCCGTCGCGTGCCGAGGTCACCGACGCCGCGATGAGCCGCCGTGCCGAGGGGGTCATGCTGAACAAGGGCCCGTACATCGTCGAGGCCATCGAGGCGCTCACCTCGATCCTCGACCGGATGGGCGGCCACGTCGAGAAGAAGCGGTCGCTGCTGCGTCCGCTCACCTCGTTCGACATCGGCCCGCACTGACCACTGCGCCTGGAGTGGCCCCGGGCTTGCGAAGGGGCGTGTCGAAAGGGCATGTCGGGGGCGGCGGTGTCGGTGGACGGTGGGACAATCGGCGGGTGAGGTTCTACCGGGATGAGGCCGTCGTGCTCCGCCAGCACAAGCTGGGCGAAGCCGACCGCATCATCACCCTGCTGACCGCGGAGCACGGGCTCGTGCGCGCGGTCGCCAAGGGGGTGCGCCGGACACGGTCGAAGTTCGGCGCCCGTCTCGAACCCTTCGCCCACATCGACGTGCACCTGTACCCGGGACGCAGCCTCGACGTCGTCACCCAGGTACACAGCCTGCATGCCCTCACCGACGCGATCGTCGCCGACTACGGGCGTTACACGACGGCCTGCGCGGTCCTGGAGACCGCCGAGCGGCTGGCGGGTGAGGAACGCGCACCCACCCGCCAGCTGCACCGCCTCACGGTGGGTGCGCTGCAGGCGCTGGCCGAGGACCGTCGGCCGCGGGAATTGATCCTCGACGCCTATCTGCTGCGCGCCATGTACAGCGCGGGCTGGATGCCCGCGCTGGAGGAATGCGCGCGCTGCGCCAACCCCGGTCCGCACCGGGCCTTCCACGTCGCCGCCGGCGGGGCGGTGTGCCTGCACTGCCGGCCACCCGGCTCGGCCACCCCGTCGCCCGGCGTGCTCGACCTCATGGACGCGCTGTTCCGGGGCCAGTGGGAACACGTGGAGGAGTCGTCGAACTCGCTGCGCCGCCAGGCCAGCGGCCTCACCGCCGCACATCTGCAATGGCATCTCGAACGTCAGCTCCGAACCCTGCCGCTCATCGAACGCACCGCGCCTCATAGGCTGATGGAAACGGGTGTCGAGCCAGTTGTGGATGACGGGGTGAGGAGAGTCGACGATGGCGTTGCGGCCGGGTAGTTCGTCGAAGGGGCGCAAGCCGACGAGCTCACGGACAGAGGTTCGTCCCCCGGATCCTCATCCCAGCGGAGCGCGACCCCCGGCCATTCCCGCCCAGTTCGTGCCCAAGCATGTGGCTCTGGTGATGGACGGCAACGGCCGCTGGGCCACCGACCGCGGACTGCCGCGCACCGAAGGGCACAAGCGTGGCGAGGCCGTCCTGATGGACACCGTCTGCGGCTGCATCGAATTGGGCGTCGGCTGGCTGTCGGCGTACGCCTTCTCGACCGAGAACTGGTCGCGCAGCCCCGAAGAGGTCCGCTTCCTGATGGGCTTCAACCGCGACGTCATCCGCCGACGCCGCGACGAGATGCACGAGATGGGTGTCCGTGTCCGCTGGGCGGGCCGCCGACCCCGCTTGTGGCGCAGCGTCATCCGTGAACTCGAGATCGCCGAGGAACTGACCAAGGACAACACCGTGATGACGCTGACGATGTGCGTCAACTACGGTGGCCGCGCCGAGATCGCCGACGCCGCCCGTGAGATCGCCCGTCGCGCCGCGCGTGGCGAGATCGATCCCGAGCGCATCACCGAGTCGACCTTCGCGCGCTACCTCGACGAGCCCGACATGCCCGACGTCGACCTCTTCCTGCGGCCATCGGGGGAGCAGCGCATCTCGAACTTCCTGCTGTGGCAGTCGGCCTACGCTGAGATGGTCTACCAGGAGAAGCTGTTCCCCGACTTCGACCGCCGCGACCTGTGGGATGCCTGCTTGGAGTACGCCTCCCGCGACCGTCGCTTCGGTGGGGTGAAGCCGTCGTGACCGATGCCGCCGCATTGCTCGAACGTGCCGCCGTCATCGTGGCCGAGCTCGGACCCACCGACCGCCCCGACGCGGAATCCGTTGTGGTGCAGGTCGGTCCGACGCGCGCGTCGATCCGGGTGCTCACCCTATCGGACGGCCTCGACGTTCTCGCCGTGACCCAGATGGTCGCCATGGACCTGCCCAACACCCCGACCCTGCGTGACGACGTCGAAGCCTTCGGCGCCCAGATGAGCTTCGGCAGCCTCCGCCGCTCGGATCCGGCCGGTGTCACCACGGATGTGTTGCAGTACTACACATTTCCCGCCGGACGACTCGACGACCTGCCGCTGCTGACGGTCCTGCACATCGTGCTCGCCGCCGGGGTCGACGCCGCCGAACGCCTGGTCGCGAAGTAGCTTTCCGGGCGCACGTCCCGAATCCGCCCCTGAGAAAGACCCTCCACAGGGCACTCGTTGACATATCGTCGTCGGTCGCGCTGTAGAGGGCGGATTTCGGGGCGGTTTTCGTCGCGTGGCGTCGCGACGTCAGTTGTGCTGGCAGCCCTGGCAATCCGCGCACAGGCCGAACACCTCGACCGTGTGGTTGATGTCGGTGAAGCCGTGTTCGGCGGCGATGGTCGCGGCCCACTTCTCGACCGGGTCGGCCTGCACCTCGACGGTGGTTCCACAGTTGCGGCACACCAGGTGATGGTGGTGTCCCGACGAGCAGTGGCGGTACCGGGTCTCACCGGATCCGTCCCACAGGACGTCGATCTGACCGGCCTGGCTCAGGGCCTGCAGGTTGCGGTACACGGTGGTCAACCCGATGGACTCGCCTCGGCCCTTGAGGATCTCGTGGAGTTCCTGGGCCGAGCAGAAGTCGTCGGTGCCGGCCAGGGCATCGGCGATGGCCGCGCGCTGGCGCGTCGAACGGACTCCGGTGACCGGCTGCGGGCCGGACGCCTCGACGCCGGTCATCCGGACACCACCGACGGGCCGCGGTTGGTCTCGTTGGCATGGACCAGCGCGTCGACGACGATGTGGGCGACGTGGTCGTCGAGCAGTTCGTAGGTGATCTCGCGGCCGTTGCGGTGGCCGCGGACGACGCCGGCGTCCTTGAGGACGCGGAGATGCTGGCTGACCAGGGGTTGACTCAGGCCGAGGTGTCCGACGAGTTCGTGCACGCACTGCCCGCGTTCACGCAGCGAGAGCACGATCGCGACGCGGGTGGGGGAGGCGAGGGCGCGCAACAGGTCGGCGGCGGCCTCCCGTGCGGCGGCGTCGGAGTCGTCGGCCGGTCCGGATGCGCCGAACCGACCGGACCCCTCGATGGGTTCAGCCGACATGTCACTCCTCCCGGACCGTTCACAACACTGCCGCCATTCTAACGGAAATGGTTTTCAATCAGCGACGGCGGAGTCAGCCCTCCTCCCGCTGCCGCCGATCGATCGCCGGAACGCCGTCGGGACCGTTCGTCGCCAGCGCGTAGGTGGCCACCGCGTGGGCGACCGCGGCGGCATTGACGCCCAGCAGTTCGGTGTCGATGTTGTCGAGGGTGTCGCGCGGGCTGTGATAGTTCGGGTCGAAGGCTTCGCCGGCCTTGCCGCCCCACATCTCGGCCTCTTCCTCGGTCTTCCGCCGTTCGGCACCGGTCGCCACGCCGCCGGCGGGGATGCCGACCGCGATGAACGGGCCGTAGTCGGATCGGCCGTCGAAATCGACCGGACCCAGCGGGATCCCGCGGTCGGCGTAGAACTTCGCGAAGACGCGTTCGATGCCGTCGGAACCGGCGGGACCCGCCGGAGCGCCCTTGCGTTCGGAGTCGTCTCCGTCGTAGGTGAAGTACCCGCCGTTGGGTGAGGCGAGCATGTCGAAGTTCAGGTACAGCGCGAGGGCACGACGCCCGGCGGCGTCGAGACCACCGACGTACTCGGTGGACCCGAGGAGGCCGTCCTCCTCACCGCCCCAGAACGCGAAACGCACCCGCTGGGGCACGCGGGGTGACGACCCGAGGCGCAAGGCCGTCTCGAGGACCGCCGAACTGCCGCTCGCGTTGTCGTTCATGCCGGGACCCTCGGTGACACTGTCGAGGTGGGCGCCGGCCATCACGACGTCGTCGGGCGTCCCGGTGCGGGTCTCGGCGATGACGTTGCGGGTCGTGACCGGGGTGGTCTCCGCGTCGACGGACAGGCGCAGTTGCTCGGCCTCGCGCACCTGGGCGGCGTCGTCGCGGGCCACGCCGAGAACGGGTATGTCCGGCACGTCGTCGGTGTCGAGGGTCAACCCGAACGGCGGCCCGTCCTCGTTGTTCACGATGACGACCCCGACCGCACCCGCCGACTCTGCGTGGCGCGCCTTGTCGGTGAAGGTGCAGTTGCCGCGGGTGATCACCGCGAAGGACCCGCGCACCTCGGCCGGGAAATCGGCGGGTGCGCATCCCGTCGCTGCCACTGTCACCGGCTTCGCGGTGACCGGCTCGCGGGTTCCGACCGAGTACTCGAGCACGTGGCCTTTCACGTCGCGGCCGTCGGCGGAGAACTTCACCGGCCCGAGGTCGAAGCGCTTGTAGCCGAACTCCGGCGTGGTGACCTCGAATCCGGCTGCACGCAGCTGCCCCGCGACGTAGTCGACCGAGGCGTCGTAACCGGGGGTGCCCGACGCGCGCGTCCCGTCGTGGTTGTCCGCGATCTGCTGGAAGGCCCGAACGTGCCCCATGACGCGGTCGAGGGTGACCGCGTCGGCCAGTCCGGCCGGGGTGACCTCGCCGACCGGCGGTTCGACGGCCGGCGTCGACACCGGCGCCGAGGTGGCGCTGCGCACCGGGCTCTCGGCTCGGTCGGCGGAACAGCCGGCGAGAAGGGTCACCGTCGCCGCGGTGGCGGCGACGACGGGCAGCAAGCGTGCTCGAGAAATCACCCTGCCACTGTGACAGTTCCGACGGGACGGCATCGTGGGTGGCGGTGGACGGCCGGCCGAACCGACTGGTTTCGTCGAACGGATGCCCCGCTCGGTAGTCTGTAGGGGTTGCCGTGCGCTCGCCCGACCCCACCCGGTCGCCCCGCGCACGAGCAGGACAGTACGAAGCCGAACACCTTCAACCCGTGGAGAGCAGTTAACCGTGGCCGCCCAGTCCAAAGTGGAATCCGTCGTCAACCTCGCCAAGCGCCGGGGTCTGGTCTACCAGTGCGGTGAGATCTACGGCGGCACCAAATCTGCCTGGGACTACGGCCCGCTCGGCGTCGAGCTCAAGGACAACATCAAGCGGCAGTGGTGGCGGAACATGGTCATCAGCCGTGAGGACGTCGTCGGTCTCGACTCCTCGGTCATCCTGCCGCGCCAGGTCTGGGAGGCCTCGGGCCACGTCGAGGTGTTCTCCGACCCGCTCGTCGAGTCGCTGCACACCCACAAGCGCTACCGCGCCGATCACCTGATCGAGGCCTACGAGGCCAAGCACGGCCACCCGCCCGAGAACGGCCTCGCCGACATCAACGACCCGGAGACCGGCCAGCCCGGCAACTGGACCGAGCCCAAGGCCTTCAGCGGTCTGATGAAGACCTTCCTCGGCCCCGTCGACGACGAAGAGGGCCTGCACTACCTCCGCCCGGAGACCGCGCAGGGCATCTTCGTGAACTTCAAGAACGTGATGACCACCGCGCGCAAGAAGCCGCCGTTCGGCATCGCGCAGATCGGCAAGAGCTTCCGCAACGAGATCACGCCGGGCAACTTCATCTTCCGCACCCGCGAGTTCGAGCAGATGGAGATGGAGTTCTTCGTCAAGCCGGGCGAGGACGAACAGTGGCACCAGTACTGGATCGACCAGCGCTTCGACTGGTACGTCAACCTGGGCATCGATCCGGAGAACCTGCGACTCTACGACCACCCCAAGGAGAAGCTGTCGCACTACTCCAAGCGGACCGTCGACGTCGAGTACAAGTTCGGTTTCGCCGGCAACCCGTGGGGTGAGCTCGAGGGCGTGGCCAACCGCACCGACTACGACCTCTCCACCCACAGCAAGCATTCCGGTGAGGACCTGTCGTTCTTCGACCAGGCCACCGGCGAGCGCTACACCCCGTACGTCATCGAGCCGGCAGCCGGTCTGACCCGTTCGCTGATGGCATTCCTGTGCGACGCCTACACCGAGGAAGAGGTGCCGAACGCCAAGGGCGGCACCGACACCCGTACCGTGCTGCGCCTCGATCGTCGCCTCGCGCCGATCAAGGTCGCGGTGCTGCCGCTGTCGCGCAACGAGAAGCTGTCGCCGAAGGCACGCGACCTCGCCGCCGAGCTGCGCAAGCACTGGAACGTCGAGTTCGACGACGCGCAGGGCATCGGCAAGCGCTACCGCCGCCAGGACGAGATCGGCACGCCGTTCTGCGTGACCGTCGACTTCGACACCCTCGACGACCAGGCTGTGACCGTGCGTGAGCGCGACACCATGAGCCAGGAGCGCGTCGCCCTCGACAAGGTCGCCGAATACCTCGGCGGCAAGCTGCTCGGCGCCTGATCGGGAGCCGCCACACCCGGCATCCGGGTGTGGCGGAACGGTCACGATTCCGCCTGACCTGCGGATGTCTGTCACAATTGATGGCGAGTTGTCGCGCGGAGTAGGGCATGGGGTCCGTCGTGCGCGCGACGAGAGAGTGAGTGGAGTCGTGTCTGTCAGCGGGAAAGTCGTTCATTACGACGCAAATCGGGGATTCGGGTTCTTGGCGCCGGAGTCGGGCGGTGCCGATGTGTTCCTTCACATCAACGACATCGACATCGACGAGAACTCGCTGAAGCCCGGTGCCAAGGTGACGTTCGACGTCGAGGAGACCGATCGCGGTTCCAAGGCGATCAACGTCGCCGTGACCGAGGCGGCTCCGGCCGACGATGCGGCGGGTGCGCGTGCGCATCGTCGCGAGGAGCACCACGGCCGCGGGGACCGGGGCGATCGCGGCCATCGTCGTGACGACCGTGATGACCGTGGCAGCCGACGGCCGCGCGGCGGCAGCGGATCGCTCGACGCCGGTGCGTTCACCGAGGAACTGACCGAGCTGCTCCTCGACGCCGACGACGACCTCACCGCACGCCAGATCGTGGCCATCCGCCAGCGGGTCACCGATTTCGCGGTCGGCCGGGGCTGGGTGCTTGACTAGCACCCAATCCGGTTCCGGCGCCGCCGGCCATGTCCTTCCGGCCGTGGCCGCCTACGGCGACGAGGCCGTCGAACGTTACGTCCCCGAAGGTGCCAAGGTCGCGAGTCTTCCGGGCACCCGAACGGATCATCGCAGTGATTTCGCCCGCGACCGCGCGCGCGTGCTGCACTCGGCCGCGCTGCGTCGGCTGGCCGACAAGACGCAGGTCGTCGGGCCACGCGAAGGCGACACCCCGCGCACCCGGCTGACCCACTCTCTCGAGGTGGGTCAGATCGGTCGAGGCATCGCCATCGGTCTGGGTGCCGAGCCCGACCTTGTCGAACTGGCCGGCCTCGCCCACGACATCGGGCATCCGCCGTACGGGCACAACGGGGAACGGGCGCTCGACGAGGTCGCCGTCGACTGTGGTGGCTTCGAGGGCAACGCGCAGAACCTCCGCATCCTGACGCGGCTGGAACCGAAGCTGCTCGACGCCGACGGCTTCAGTGCGGGCCTCAACCTGACACGCGCCTCGTTGGACGCGACACTGAAGTACCCGTGGACGCGGCGCAGCCCGGGCGGCAAGTTCGGCGCCTATGACGACGACGCCGCCACGCTCGACTGGGTTCGTCGGAATGCTCCCGGGACCCGGAAGTGCATCGAGGCCCAGATCATGGATTGGTCCGACGACGTCGCCTACTCCGTGCACGACCTCGAGGACGGCGTCATCGGCGGTCGCATCGACCTCCGCAGCCTCGGCGACCCGCAGGATCGTCGGGAGATGGCTGAGATCGGCGCCAAGGAGTTCCCGGGTCTCGACCCGGAGGCGCTCGTCGACGCGGCTCAGCGACTCTACGAGATGGACATCGTGCGGGCGGTCGGCGTCTTCGACGGCACGCTCGACTCCTATGTCGCCCTCAAGAGACTGACCAGTGAGTTGATCGGGCGGTTCGCGTCGGCGGCCATCACCGGCACCCGTGCGGTGGTCGGGGACCGGCCGGTGTCGCGCTACGACGCCGACCTCGAGGTGCCCCCGCTCATCGCCGCCGAGGTCCCGATGCTCAAGACCATGGCGCTGCGGTTCATCTTCTCCAACGAACGCCACAAGTCGACCCAGCAACGGCAGCGGGAACGTATCCACCGTGTCGCCAACTGGTTCGTCGAGGCCGCTCCCGGCGGACTCGACCCGATCTTCGTGCCGTGGTGGAACGCCGCGACCGACGACGCCGGCAGGATGCGGGTCATCGTCGACCAGATCGCGTCGATGACCGAGGGTCGGCTGGAACGGACCGACAAGCAGAACTCCGGGGCGCAAGCGCACCTGGGGTGAGGACGGTTCGGCCCGGCGTCGAAAAGCGCCCCCGAGATACGCCCTCCACAGGGGCGCCGACGACATAGTGCGATCGGCGCGGCGCTGGAGGGCGGTTTTCGGGGGCGGTTCTCGGTGTCCGGGTCCGGTGGGAGGCATCGGGTCGTGCGTGTTGAGTGCCCGGGCAGCCTGGCTGGGGGTGTCACTACACTGGACCCGTGGCAGGCCGAATTCCCGATCGTGACATCACGGCGATCCGTGAGCAGACGAGGATCGAGGACATCGTCGGCGACTACGTCGCACTGCGCCGGGCCGGAGCCGACAGCCTCAAGGGACTGTGCCCGTTCCACGACGAGAAGTCACCGTCGTTCCACGTCCGCCCCAATCACGGCCACTTCCACTGCTTCGGCTGCGGTGAGGGAGGCGACGTCTACAGCTTCCTGCAGAAGCAGGAGCACATCAGCTTCGTCGAGGCGGTCGAGCAGCTCGCCGACCGGCTCGGCTACCAGATCAACTACGAGGGTGGCGGGACCGCGATCAAGCGGGACCGTGGCACCCGCGCCCGGCTGGTCGCCGCCAACGCCGCCGCCGCGAAGTTCTACCAGGAGAAGCTGCAGACCCCGGAGGCGCAGGCCGCGCGGGACTACCTGTCGGAGCGCGACTTCGACGCCGCGGCCGCGATCCAGTTCGGCTGCGGATACGCGCCCGCCGGGTGGGACACGATGACCAAGGCCCTGCTGTCGCAGGGTTTCGAGTTCAGCGAGCTCGAGGCGGCGGGCCTCTCCAAGCAGGGCCGCAAGGGCCCCATCGACCGGTTCCACCGTCGGCTGCTCTGGCCGATCCGCAACCTCGGCGGCGACATCATCGGCTTCGGAGCCCGCAAGCTCTACGACGACGACAACCTCGGCAAGTACATGAACACGCCGGAGACCATGCTGTACAAGAAGTCTCAGGTGTTGTTCGGTCTCGACCACGCGAAGAAGAGCATCGCCAAGGGGCATCAGGTGGTCGTGGTCGAGGGTTACACCGACGTCATGGCCATGCATCTCGCCGGCGTCACCACCGCCGTCGCCTCGTGTGGCACCGCCTTCGGCGAGGACCACCTCGCGCTGATCCGTCGTCTGATGATGGACGACTCGTACTTCCGGGGCGAGGTCATCTACACCTTCGACGGCGACGACGCCGGAAAGGCCGCCGCGCTCAAGGCTTTCGAGGGCGAGCAGTCCATCTCGGGCCAGACCTTCGTGGCGATCGCCCCCGAGGGCATGGACCCGTGCGAGCTCCGGCAGGCCCGGGGCGACGCCGCGGTCCGAGACCTCATCGCGCGCCGGGTTCCGATGTTCGAGTTCGCGATCAAGACGCTGCTGACCGAACACGACCTGGACACCGCCGAGGGACGCGTCCACGCCCTGCGCGACACGGTCCCGGTGGTCGCCCGCATCAAGGACATCGCGCTGCGCGACGAGTACGCCCGACAGCTCGCCGGCTGGGTCGGCTGGGAGGAAGTCAGCCAGGTCCTCGGTCGGGTGCGTGAAGAGGGCGCAAGGATCCGGAAGGCGAAGGGCGGCGGCGAATCCGGGCGCGGCGGTCGGCGCGGTGCTCCCGCACGCAACCGGCCGGAGGCGGAGGCCGCACCGACGTCGGCACGCCCCCAGCCCAACGACCCGCGGCTGTGGCCCCAGCGCGAAGCTCTCAAGGCTGCGCTGCAATACCCGGCGATCGCCGGCACCGTCTTCGACTCGCTGCCCGTCGAATGCTTCGACGAACCGGCCTACGCCATTGTGCGGCAAGCGATGATCAGCATCGGCGGCACGTCGTCGGGCCTCGGTGGGGCCGCCTGGGTCGACTCCGTGCGCAACGCCGTCGACGACCCGGTCATAGATCCGTTGGTCACCGAACTCGCCGTCGAGTCGATGCCCGTCGACGAGGACAACATCGCCCGCTACATCACCAGCGTCCTCGCCCGCCTGCAGGAGGTGTGGGTCGGTTCGCAGATCGCCGACATCAAGTCGCGTCTGCGCCGGATGGCCCCGAGCGACGACCCGGACGGTTACAACGCCGTCTTCGGCGACCTCGTGGCCCTGGAGGCCTACCGCCGCAGCCTCCTCGAGCAGGCTCTCGACCCGACGGTCGACGTCGGCTGAGCACTCGTCGCGATGACTTCTCGTCGTTCGCCCGGTCTGTACATCGACCACATCTGAACGGAGAACACGACATGGCGACGACGATCTACTCGGCAGCGGCATCGCTCGACGGCTTCATCGCCGGTCCCGGCGGCGACATGTCCTGGCTGACCCGGTTCTTCGGCGAGGATGCAGGCGAGGGCGGCGACAGCACGGCAGCTCTGCGTCTGCGGGAGGGGACCGGCTCCCTGCTGGTGGGCAACCGGAGCTTCCGCGGCGACGACCCCAACAAGGGGACGGACCGCGAGGGAGCCTTCGAAGGTGAATTCTCGGGACCCACAGTGGTTCTCACGCACAACCCACCCGCGGAACCCGAGGAGGGAGTCACCTTCGTCTCCGACCTGCACCGCGCCGTCGAGGATGCCAAGCGACTGGCGGGCGATGGGTACGTCACGGTCATCGGCGCCGACGTCGCGCGTCAGATGATCGACGCCGGACTACTCGACGAGGTCCTGCTCTTCCACGTCCCGGTCTTCCTGGGCGACGGGGTCCGGGTCTTCGACCGTCCCGGCGGAGGGGAGGTGCGCCTGACGCGTATCCCCGGCGAGACCGAGTTCTGGTGCCGCGTCGAGAGGTGAGCGGGATCGGGTGTCGCGCGGTGTGAGAGCCTGGATTCATGACGACGGTGTCGATCGGCGATCTCACGGTGAACTACTCGGAACAGGGGAGTGGCGAAAGTTCCTCGACGCCAATTGTTCTGGTGCACGGACTGGGCGAGGACAATCGTAGCTGGGCGCACACGCAGCGCGACCTCGCCGACCTGCACACCTACGCCTACGACCTCCGCGGCTTCGGCTCGACGACGGTCGGGGAGGCCGAGGGAACCCTGGACCAGCTCGGACGAGATCTCGTCGGGTTTCTCGAGACGGTGACCGGTCCGGCGATCGTGGTCGGCTTCTCCGCCGGCGGGACGATCGTGCTGTGGGCCGCTGCCGAACGGCCTGACCTGGTGAGCCGCGCCGTCGTCCTCGGCACCTCGTCGGTGGTGGGACGGGCCGCGGCCGAGTTCTACACCCAGCGCGCCGATCAGGCCGCTGACACCGCCACCGACGAGTTTCGCGGCGCGATGCGCGACGACACCGTCGCCGGACTGGTCTCCGCTCACGATCGCGTCGACGAGGTCACGGCCAGGAGGCTCGAGGCAGTCGGGGAGGGCGCAGGCTATGCGAACGCAGCACGCGCGATGGCCGGGGTGCGCGAACAGCCCCTGACCCCACGGCTTTCCGATATCCGGCAGCACGTCGACGTCGTCGCTGCCGATCGTGACGCGCTGTGTCCGGAGAAGGCCGCGAAGATGATCGTCGACGGCCTGGCGGACGTGACCTACCGCGTGATCCCGGACGCCGGGCACCTGATGAACGTCGACAACCCGGCCGCCGTGACCGCCGCATTACGCGAGGCGATCGTCGGCGCCTAGGCGTCGGCGAAAACCAACTCGCACCGTTTGTGGGGAGTGCGGGGCTCGAACCCGCGACCTACGGATTATGAGTCCGCGGCTCTAACCGACTGAGCTAACTCCCCATGCGGGCACCTGGCCCGCGGGAGGAGATTACCGCACGGTCTCCCGGCGGCTGCAGCCTGCTGCGGTGCGAAACCGCGCGCAGCCGATGGGCGTGGTTCGGGAGGGGTGGATCGACGCGGAGCGGCGGTCCTACGTCGAGAGAGGGGCGCCGCCCAGTCCGATGGTGCTCGTGCCCGACAGCATCGACGTAACGGTCGGCATCCCCAGACGCCATTCCGAGTGCGAGGCATCGCCGCGAACTGCCACGGCCGTCTCGTCGCTGACCTGCCGTTTTGTTGTAGGGCGGCGGCATGCGCTAGAGTCTGTCCTCGGTTCGAGTGAAGCGCTTTCGGCGCCGAACGAGGGCCAGAGCAATCCCCCATAGCTCAATTGGCAGAGCATTCGACTGTTAATCGAACGGTTACTGGTTCGAGTCCAGTTGGGGGAGCAGAACGAGGAGCCCGCCCCTGCGAACGCAGGCGGCGGGCTTTTTCGTTGGCGTCTCACAAACCCACCTTTTTTCGGCAGGATCACCACTTGCGCGGGGGTGGGTTTGCCGAAAAGGGGTGGGTTTGCGGACGGTCAGGCCTTCGCCGCGTTCCGTTCGTCGTACTCCGCCTGCGCCTCGCGCACCGTCGGCATGCTGTCCTGCACCAGGTCGATGAGCCCCTGCAGCTGATCTGCCACCTGCCGGCCGAGGGGAGTGAGGTGGTACTCGACCTTCGGCGGGATCGCTTCCAGGACGGTCCGCACGACCATGCCGTCGCGTTCGAGATTCTGAAGCGTCTGCGACAGCATCCGCTCACTCACCCCGTCGACGCGGCGTCGTAGCGCGCTGAACCGATAGTTGCTCTCGCCCAATGCGATCAGGACCAGACTGCCCCAGCGGCCGGTGACCGTCTGCAGCGTCGATCTCGACGAGCAGTCACGTGCGAAGACGTCCGCTTCGAGGGACCGGTCGTCGTGATCGGGCATGGCCTCAGGTTAGCGAAGGTCACATCGATACGCTAACCAACCGTATTGAACTTACGAAAAGTAAGTGGGTACTGTCTCGGGGACAGACCATTGCGACGAGGGAGAAACAATGACGATTGCAGTGACGGGTGCGACGGGCCAGCTCGGTGGACTGGTGATCGACGAGCTGCTCGGGCGGGGAGTTCCGGCCACGGACATCGTGGCGATCGTGCGGGACGAGGCGAAGGCCGCCGACCTGGCGTCGAAGGGTGTTCAGATCCGGGTTGCCTCCTACGAGGAACCCGGCGCGCTGCGACGCGCGCTCGACGGCGTCGACAAGCTCCTGCTCGTCTCGGGCTCGGAGGTCGGGCGTCGAGTTCCGCAGCACACGAACGTGATCGAGGCTGCGGAAGCTACCGGGGTGAAGCTCATCGCCTACACGAGCCTCCTCAACGCGACTACGAGCGGACTCGGACTGGCGCCCGAACACGTGGCCACTGAGAAGCGCCTCGCCGAGTCGTCGATCCCGGCGGTGTTCCTGCGCAACGGCTGGTACTGGGAGAACTACCTGCAGGCCATCGGTCAGGCGGTCTCGTCCGGTGCGTTGTTCGGTGCGGCGGGCGAGGGCAAGGTCGCCGGTGCGGCCCGCGCCGACTATGCGGCGGCCGCCGCTGCGGTCCTCACCTCTGACACCGACCAGGGCGGCAAGATCTACGAGCTCGGCGGCGACGAACGACTCACCTACGCCGATCTCGCAAAGATCATCGGCGAGGTCGCCGGCAGGACCGTCGAGTACCGCGACCTGCCGGAGGCCGACTACGCGAAGGTCCTCGCCGACAACGGCGTTCCGGAGCAGTTCGCCGCCGTGCTGGCGGGCTCCGACGCCGGCATCGCCCGCGGGGAGCTCGACACCACCTCCGGCGACCTGCAGGCGCTGATCGGCCGGTCGTCGACGCCGGTTGCCGAGATCGTCAAGGCTGCCATCGCCTGAGCTGCGCCGACCGATGAGTTTTGCTGCGGTGCCGAGTCTGTCCTGGTTGGATTGCTCGACGACGACAGGAGCGGAAGTCATGCCGCAGCTACTCAGAGTGCAGAACTTCGCGGTCTCGCAGGACGGGATCGGTGCCGGTGAGAACCAGACCTTCGAGCGGCCGTTCGGCGACACCGTCGAACCCTGGGAGCTGATGTCCTGGGCAGGGGCCACCGCGAGCTGGCCCAACCGCACCGATCCCGGCGGCACCCGCGGCCTCGACGACTACTTCACCCGCGATTTCACCCACAACATCGGCGCGGAGATCATGGGCCGCAACAAGTTCGGACACCAGCGCGGCCCGTGGGCCGACCATGAATGGCAGGGATGGTGGGGCGACGAGCCGCCGTTCCACACCCCGGTCTTCGTCCTCACCCACCACGTGCGGCCGTCGTTCACGTTGGGTGAGACCACCTTCCACTTCCTCGACGCCACGCCGGCCGAAGCGGCGGAGAAGGCGAAGACCGCAGCCGACGGCAAGGACGTCCGGATCGGCGGGGGAGTCAGCACCGTCCGGGAGTTCCTCGACGCCGATCTCATCGACACGCTGCACATCGCGGTCGCACCCGTCACCTACGGAAACGGCCTGCGGCTGTGGAACTCGCCCACCGAGTTGGAGGACCGTTTCGAGCACGAAGTAGTCCCGAGTCCCAGTGGGGTCACCCACCACTTGTTCTGGCGGAAGTAGTTTTTCGCCAACCCTCGGAATGTGCGCGTCGACCGGCGTAGTTGTAGGGGTCATGACGGAACTCGCCGACAAGGCCAAGACCCTGCTCGAACTCCACAAGCCCGGAGACCCGGTGATCCTGCCGACAGTGTGGGACGCGTGGTCGGCGAATCTGGCGGTCTCCGCCGGGTTCACCGCCCTCACCGTCGGCAGTCACCCGGTGTCGGACTCGATCGGCAAACCCGACAACGAGGGCATCACCTTCGGAGAACTCACCACGCGGATCAAACAGATCACCGCCGCGGTCGACGCCCCGATCTCCGTCGACATCGAATCCGGCTACGGCGAAGACCCCAAGACGCTGATCGACGGCCTCATCGACGCCGGGGCCGTCGGCCTCAACATCGAGGACACCGTGCACCGTGAAGGCGGGCGACTCCGCGAGGCGCAGGAGCACGCCGACTTCGTGGCTGCCCTGCGTGCCGCGTCGGACGCCACCGATGTCCACGTCGTCGTCAACGCCCGCACCGACCTGTTCCTCAAGCAGGTCGGCGACGAATCCGACCGCGTCGACCGCGCCATCGCACGGATGAAACTCTGCGCGGAGGCCGGTGCCGACGTGCTCTATCCCGTCGGATTCCACGATGACGTGACCCAGAAGCGGCTCACCGAAGAACTCCCGCTCCCGGTCAACGCCATCGGGCACCCGACCAAGAACAACAAGGCGGCACTCGCCGCGCTCGGCGTCGGACGCGTGAGCTTCGGCCCGCTGTTCCAGATGGTGCTCGCCGAACGTGCCGCCGAGGTGCTCGCTCCCTGGAAGTAGGCATACCCCCGGTATGGCCCGTCAGTAGACGTCGCGGATCGTGACGGTCGACGCCACGTTCCGCTACATCTGCAGGCCCGGTGCCTCGTGAATCGGGCACGAATTGTCGGAGGCCGGGTCTACCGTCGGAGCATGGCACTCACCAAGAACGAAAGAGAAGCGTTTCTGGCAGAACCACACGTCGCGGCGTTGGCCGTCGAGGCCGAAACCGGGCGGGCGCCGTTGACGGTGCCGATCTGGTATCAGTACGAGCCCGGCGGCCGACCATGGCTGCTCACCGGCACCGAGTCGCGGAAGCTGAACCTCATCCGGACCGCGGGGCGGTTCACTCTCATGGTCGACGAGGTGTCGCCGCGACTCATGTACGTCTCGGTGTCGGGCGATGCCGTGGACATGGTCGCCGGAACCCGAGACGACCTGCGAGAGATGGCATCTCGGTACCTGCCGCCTCAGGCCGTCGAACCGTACATCGAGATGGCCGAGAAGGAACACGGTCCGCAGACCAAGGTGTACCTCGACCCCCAGCAGTGGGTGTCGCTGGACCTCGGCAGCCTCTGACATCCGCGGCGGTATGACGCCGGACACAATGCCCGAGGCGGCATCGCTACATTGAACCCATGCCGAAGCCTCGTCAGACCTCCGACGCCCCCGACGCCACCTCGGTGACGCCCGACGTCGACGACGTCGTGACCCCGCTCGACGGCAACGAATTCCTGCAGGCCAACCGCACGAACCGGGAGAAGTACCGGGCCGAGGCGGAGGCCAAGGCGGCGAAAGCGGCCCGCAAGGCGGCCCGTCGCGGGGAAGCCGACGATGCCGACGTCTCGACGAGCGACGCCACCCCCGAGGACACGACCGACTCGGACGCGACGGAGTCCGCCGAGGACCGGACGCCGCGCAAGCTCGACCCGGCCGCGGCGTCGGGCAAGCGAGACCGCTGGACCGGGTGGGCGACCAGTCTCGGGAAGAAGACCTGGGCGGTCGTCGCGCTGGTGGCGGTCGCTGTGGTCCTCGCGGCGTCGACCGCGGCGCTGGCCGTCGCCTACATCGACGCCGACCATCGGGCCGACACTGCTGCCGGTGCGATCGACACGACGATCCTCGACACCGCACGCAAGTACGCCGCCGAGCTCACCACCTACAACTCGGGCGACTACTCCGACCTCGACCGTCGAATCCGCGAGATCTCCACTCCCGCGTTCACCCAGACCTACATCGAGTCCTCGCAGGACGCCCGAAAAGGCTCCACCGAGGCGGAGGCCGTGTCGACCGCGAAGGCCGACAACGCCGGCATCATGTCGCTCGACGACGGGAAGGCCGTTGTCCTCGTGACACTCGACCAGACCATCAAGTCGCCGCAGACCGCGCAGGAATTCCCCGAGGGATTTCCGTACCAGACGCGCGTCAAGGTGACCCTGGTGCAGCAGGACGGCCGCTGGCTGATGGACGATTTCGCGGTGCTGTAGGGGCTGATTTCGATACGGCTCCTCGCTGCGCTCGTC
>NZ_JSYC01000144.1:0-551 GCF_054823965.1 Gordonia sp. GN26
TTGGTGTTCGGGGATCGGAGTGTGTCGTTCGGTGAGTTCGGTGCTCGGGTGTGGGGGTTGGCGCGTGAGTTGATCGCGGTTGGTGTGGGGCCGGATGTTGCTGTGGCTGTGGTGATTCCGCGGTCGGTGGAGTTGTTGGTCGCGGTTCACGCGGTTGTTGCTGCTGGTGGGCAGTATGTGCCGGTGGATCCGGATGCGCCTGCTGATCGTGTGGAGTACATGTTGGCGACGTCGGGTGCTTCGCTGGTGCTGGTGGCCGGTGGGTCGCCGGTGCCGGCTGCGGTGGCGCAGGTCGATGGTCTGTCGGTGCGTGAGGTGGATGCGTCGGGTTCGTTCGATGCTGGCGTGGGGCCGGTGTCGGATGCGGATCGTCGTGCGCGGTTGGGTGTCGATGATGCGTTGTACACGTTGTTCACGTCGGGGTCGACGGGGCGGCCGAAGGGTGTGACGGTGTCGCATCGGTCGGTGCTGAATCGGCTGGCGTGGATGGATGCGTGGTATCCGGTGTCGGGGTCGGATCGGGTGTTGCAGAAGACGCCGGTGACGTTCGA
>NZ_JSYC01000031.1:0-15285 GCF_054823965.1 Gordonia sp. GN26
CCTCGCCGACACCCACGGCAACGTCATCCACCTGTACGAGCGCGACTGCAGCCTGCAGCGTCGTCACCAGAAGGTCATCGAGCTCGCGCCGGCCCCCAACCTCTCGGACGAGCTGCGGGAGAAGATCTGTGCCGACGCGGTGGCCTTCGCCCGCCACATCGGTTACACCTGCGCGGGCACCGTCGAGTTCCTCCTCGACGAACAGGGACGCCACGTGTTCATCGAGATGAACCCGCGCATCCAGGTCGAGCACACCGTCACCGAGGAGATCACCGACGTCGACCTGGTGAGCTCGCAGCTGCGCATCGCGGCGGGGGAGTCCCTCGACGATCTCGGTCTGTCGCAGGAGTCCATCCGTATCCGCGGTGCCGCGCTGCAGTGCCGCATCACCACCGAGGACCCGTCGAACGGCTTCCGCCCCGACGTGGGTCGGATCACCGCCTACCGCAGCCCGGGCGGCGCGGGTGTCCGCCTCGACGGCGGCGCCAACCTCGGTGCCGAGGTGAGCGGTCACTTCGACTCGATGCTGGTCAAACTGACGTGTCGTGGACGGGATTTCCCGACCGCGGTGCGTCGTGCCCGGCGCGCGGTCGCCGAGTTCCGCATCCGCGGTGTGGCGACCAACATCCCGTTCCTGCAGGCCGTGCTCGACGATCCGGACTTCCGTGCCGGTCGGGTCACCACCTCGTTCATCGACGAGCGCCCGGGTCTGCTGACCCAGCGCGTGTCGGCCGACCGCGGTACCAAGATCCTGTCGTACCTGGCCGACGTGACGGTCAACAAGCCACACGGTGAGCGGCCGACCACGGTGTACCCGCGGGACAAACTGCCCACCGTCGAGCGCGCCGTGCTCGCCTCGCCGAAAGACGGTTCGCGGCAGCGTCTTCTGCAGCTCGGACCGGAAGGATTCGCCCGCGATCTGCGAGAGAACCCGCGTCTGGGCATCACCGACACCACCTTCCGTGACGCACACCAGTCGCTGCTCGCGACCCGCGTGCGCACCACCGGCCTGGTCAACGTCGCGCCCTACGTCGCGGCGTTGACGCCGGAACTGCTGTCGGTGGAGTGCTGGGGCGGCGCGACCTACGATGTGGCGCTGCGCTTCCTGAAGGAAGACCCGTGGGATCGGCTGGCCCAGTTGCGCGAGGCGATGCCGAACATCTGCCTGCAGATGCTGTTGCGCGGCGCCAACACCGTCGGGTACACGCCGTACCCGACCAAGGTCACCACGGCCTTCGTCGAAGAGGCCACCGACGTCGGCATCGACATCTTCCGGATCTTCGACGCGCTCAACAACATCGACGCGATGCGCCCGGCGATCGACGCGGTCCGTGAGACGGGGACCGCGGTGGCCGAGGTGGCGATGAGCTACACCGGTGACCTGTCGTCGCCGTCGGAGGACCTGTACACCCTCGACTACTACCTGCGTCTGGCCGAGCAGATCGTCGAAGCCGGTGCACATGTGCTCGCCATCAAGGACATGGCCGGTCTGTTGCGCGCCCCGGCGGCGACCAAGCTGGTCACGGCTCTGCGCAAGAACTTCGACCTGCCGATCCACGTGCACACCCACGACACCCCGGGTGGTCAGCTGGCCACCTACATGGCGGCCTGGCAGGCCGGTGCGGACGCGGTGGACGGTGCGAGTGCTGCGCTGGCCGGCACGACCAGTCAGCCTCCGCTGTCGGCGATCGTCGCGGCGACCGCGAACACCGACCGCGACAGCGGCATCGACCTGGCTCGCGTCTGCGACCTCGAGCCGTACTGGGAGGCGCTGCGAAAGGTGTACGCGCCGTTCGAGTCCGGGCTCCCGGCCCCGACCGGTCGCGTGTACTCGCACGAGATCCCCGGCGGTCAGCTGTCGAACCTGCGTCAGCAGGCCATCTCGCTCGGTCTGGGCAACCGCTTCGAGGCCGTCGAGCAGGCCTACGCCGCAGCCGACTCGATGCTGGGTCGCCTGGTCAAGGTGACGCCGTCGTCGAAGGTCGTCGGTGACCTGGCGCTGGCACTGGTCGGTCGCGGGATCACCGCGTCGGACTTCGCCGCCGACCCGAGCTCCTACGACATCCCGGACTCGGTGATCGGATTCCTGCGCGGCGAACTCGGCGACCCGCCCGGTGGCTGGCCGGAGCCGCTGCGCAGCCTTGCGCTCGAGGGCCGCGCGCCGGCGCCGGAGATCAAGCAGCTGACCGCCGACGACGAGGCGATCCTGGACAAGCCCGGTCGCGACCGTCAGGTGCGTCTCAACCACCTGCTGTTCCCCGGCCCCGCGAAGGAGTTCGAGGAGCACTACGAGACCTACGGCGACACCTCGCGGCTGTCGGCGAACCAGTTCTTCTACGGTCTCCGGTACGGCGAGGAACACCGCGTCAACCTCGAGCCCGGCGTGGAACTGATGATCGGTCTCGAGGCCATCAGCGAACCGGACGAGAAGGGCATGCGCACCGTGATGTGCGTGCTCAACGGTCAGCTGCGTCCGATCGCGGTCCGCGACCACAGCATCGACTCCGCGGTCGCCAGCGCCGAGAAGGCCGATCGTGCCAATCCGAAGCACGTCGGGGCGCCGTTCGCCGGCGTCGTGTCGCTGTCGGTCGACGTGGGCGACGAGGTCGCCGTCGGCGCGACGATCGGCACCATCGAGGCGATGAAGATGGAGGCGGCCATCACCGCACCCGTCGGCGGCAAGGTCACGCGCGTCGCGATCGGCCCGGTCACCCAGGTGTCGCCGGGGGATCTGCTCATCGAGATCGGCTGACCTTCGGCCCCTTCGGGGGGTTTCGCTCACGGATTCCGTTCCCGCTCACCGAAACTGGGTGAGCGGGAACGGAAGTCGTGAGCGCTCAGGCGATGATCGTGTCAGCCCGTGACCGCGTCGTGGCGATCAGTTCCGCGTTGGGGGCGTCGACGGTGGCGATCCATGCGCGGGCCTCGGCTTCGCTCTTCCCGGCTTCGATGTGCCGGCGGAGCAGGCGTTCGCGTCGGGTGGCGTCGTCGGCGTCGACGTAGATCAAGCGGTCCAGGAGTGGGCACACGTCGCGCCACCCGGGTTGGTCGAGGCCGAGGTAGTTGCCCTCGACGACCACCAGTCGGGCAGTGGCGGGCACGGTGAGCGACGCCGCGATCGGCTCTCCGGTGGCGTGGTCGAAGTCGGGCGCGTACACCGTGTCGCAGCCGTCGGCGATGCGTCGAAGTGTGGCAACGAATCCCGCGACGTCGAAGGTGTCCGGCGCACCCTTGCGGTCGCGACGGCCGAGCCGATCGAGTATGGCGTTCGACAGGTGATAGCCGTCCATCGGGACATAGCCCACCGCGTCGGGGCCCAGTGTCGAGGTGAAGTCGTCGACGACGGACCGTGCGAGTGTCGTCTTGCCCGCGCCCGGCGGGCCGGTGATGCCGACGACGATCCGCGCCGCGCCCGCCCCGAGCAGCGCGGCCACGTCGTCGTGGGCCGGCATCCGGGTCAGCTACCGCGGTAGGTCGAATACGCGAACGGGCTCAGCAGCACCGGGACGTGATAGTGGCGGTCGGCGTCGTCGACCTCGAAGCAGATGTCGATCTCCGGGTAGAACGCCTTGATGTCGTTGTCGGCGAACCAGTTCCCGGTGTCGAAGACCAGGTGATAGATGCCGGGGACGAGGGCTTCGGTGTTGACCTTGCCGATGCGTCCGTCCGAATCGGTGGTGCCTGAAGCCAATTCGGTGCCCGATGCGTCCTGCAGGGACACCTCGACGCCGACGGCAGGGGAGCCCGACGTGGCATCGAGGACATGGGTGGACAGGCCGGTCATGCGGAGGCTCCCTCGTCGACGTCTGGTGTGTTCAGCATACGGATCAGGCGGCTGCGGTTGATCTTCGCCAGCTCGCCGCGCAGCACGCGGCGTTCGGTTGCGGGATCGTTGCCCATGCGTTCCTTCAGGATTCCCAGCAGCTCGTCCGCGGGGCGGCCGTTGGCGAACACCAGGTAGACGTGGCCGAACTTGTCCTCGTAGGCCGCGTTGTACTTCTTCAGTTCGTCGATGACCGCTGTGTCCGCGCCGGACACCCCGGACTGTTCACGGGCCGACGAGGCGTTGTCGGGCCGGTCGCCGATCCGGGGATGCCCGGCGAGAGCCTGGTCGATGTCGGTCTCGGCCAGCTCGACCAGTAGGTCGTCGGCCCGATCCAACAGTGCTTGTGGATCGGCGAAGGGGCGCTCTTCCGCGACGCGTTGGGCCCAGGTGAGCGAGCTGCAGCAGGCGAGCAAACGCTTGACGCACGCGTCGGTGGTGAGATCGTTGAAGCGGTCGAGCTGTCCTCGTCCGCCGGGGTCGAGGTCTTCGTCTGGGCGCACGCGTACAGCCTAGGAGGTCCGCTCGAGGACCACCGATTCACCAACGGCTCCTGGGATTGGGAAGATGGAACGGTGACGGCGTCAGGTGAGGACAGCGAGATCGGTGAGATTCTCGGTGTGGTGCTCGCCGCGGGCGCCGGCAGTCGGTACGGGATGCCCAAGATCCTCGCCCACGACGGCCGCTGGCTGGAGACCGCGACCGACGCGCTACGGGCCGGTGGGTGCGCGGACATCGCGGTCGCGATGGGGGCTGCGATCGTCGAGCCGCCCGCCGGTATCACCGCGCTCGTCGTGGACGACTGGGCCGACGGTATCGGCGCGTCCGTGTCGGCGGCGCTCGACTGGGCGAAGCGCCGGCCCGGGGTGGTCGGAGTGGTGCTCACCGTGGTCGACACCCCCGACGTCGGACCCGGCGTCGTACGTCGCATCGTCGAGGCATCCGGAGGGCGGCGCGGCAATCTGGTACGTGCCGTCTTCGACGGCCGGCGGGGACATCCGGTGTACATCGGCGCAGACCATCTCGGTCCCGCACTCGAGGTCATCCACGGAGATGTGGGTGCGCAGCGGTACCTGCGAGATCACCAGGTGACCTGCGTCGAATGCGGCGACCTGGCCACGGGGCAGGACATCGACACCAGGGAATGAGCCGCTCCCGCCGGCGTGCCCATTTCGAGACCTTCTCGTCGCCTTTCCGGTGCACGCGGATCCCGCTTCTGTCGATCGTCCGTGCATAGGGTGCAGACAGAGCCCGCGTCGGTACAGCCAGAGCCGGCGCACACCGGGCCCGTCGAAGACCATCACCGTCGAAGAAGGTGATCACGTGGCGCGAGGACACCGCCGTCGAATCGTCGCGATGGTCGCCGCGCTGGCCGCGGGTCTCGCACTGGCCGCGTGCGCGGGATCGCCGGAGCAGGCGACGTCCGATCGCCCCGCCGCTCAGGATTCCCACCTCCCGCCCGGTTTCGACACCACTTTCCGCTGGTCGGCCACACCGGTGCTCGACCCCCAGTCCGCGGAGGGCACCTTCGTCCGCGCCTTCGTCGAGTCGTTCGAGCTCGCCAACGCCGGGGCGTCGGTCGAATGGGGCTACCCGGGGTTCATCGAGGCCTCGCCGTCGAACATCGATCAGATGGTCACCGCTTACCCGTCCGAGGTCTCCGCGGCCCGACGCCAGGTCGGCACCGCCTTCTACACCGGACTGCGACGCGTCGACGACGCTGACTGGACGCGAATCGTGCTGTGCCGCCAGGGATATCGGTCGGTGGAAAGCGATGGGACGTGGGCGGTCGGGTATGATACGTCGCGTCCCGTGGAGATCGACATCCGACGCACCGGGGACCGGCCGCCGGCGGCTCCGCGGGGCGGCCAGCGGACGCCGGAGACCGACGTCTTCGGCGGCTGGTACACCTCGCGATACGACTTCTCTGCCCTGTACCCCACCCCGACCGCCGACCAGAAGGCTTGCGCGGCAACGCGACAGGTGGGGATGCCGCATTGGCTTCCCGCCCAGGCAGACGAGCCGTGGCCGGTGTCGCCAGCGGTACCGGGCTGGTCGACGTACCCGGGCGTCGGCTGACTCAGAAGTCGGGTAGACCCTCGAGCAGGTCGTCGAGGTGCACGGGCAGGTCCCGGACGCGCACGCCGGTTGCGTTGTACACCGCGTTGACGACGGCCGCGGCACTGCCGACGATGCCGATCTCGCCGGCGCCGCGCGACCCCATCGGTGTCGCGTGTTCGTCGGGATCGTCGAGCCAGACGGCGTCGATGTCGGCGATGTCGGCGTGCACGGGCACGTGGTATTCGGCGAGATCCTGGGTGACGACGTGCCCGAAGCGCGGATCGCGGACGCTCTCCTCGAGCAGTGCCATCGAGATGCCGAACGTCATCCCGCCGATGAGCTGGGACCGCACCGTGCGCGGATTGATGGCGCGCCCGATCGAGAACACTCCGAGCATGCGGGGGATGCGGATCTCGCCGGTGTCGACGTCGACGCGGACCTCGACGAAGTGGGCACCGAACGAGGCGATCCGGAATTTCTTCAGATCGGGGTTCTCGTCGGTCTCGGCGCTGACCTCGGCGCCGTCGCCCGGAGCGTCGCCGAACCGGGTGCGAAATCGTTGTGCCGCGGTGACGATCGCCGATCCCCACGACGATGTGCCCGACGACCCGCCCGCGACGGAACCGCTCGGCAGGGAGCTGTCACCGATCTGCAGGTCGACTTGTTCCGGCTCGATCCCGAGCGCATCGGCGGCGATGAGTGTCAGTGCCGTCCACGCTCCCGTGCCGATGTCGGTGGCCGCGATCCGCACGGCGTACCGACCGCCCCGATAGGAGACGGAGGCCTCGTTCCCCGGGTTCACCATGTGCGGATACGTCGACGACGCGACGCCGTATCCGACCAGTTGCCGACCGTCGCGGGTGGTGCCGGGCTCGGCGCGGCGCCGGTCCCAGCCGAACCGTTCGGCGCCCTCGCGAAGGCATCGCACGAGTTGCCGGGACGACCACGGCTTTCCACTTTCTGGGTCCTCGGCGGGTTCGTTGCGGAGGCGTAGCTCGATCGGGTCGAGTCCGACGGCGTGGGCGAGTTCGTCCATCGCGACCTCACCGGCGAACATCCCGGGGGCTTCGCCGGGGGCGCGGAACCAGAACGGCGGCGGGACGTCCAGGGGGACGACGTGGTGGTCGGTGCGCCGGTTGGGGGCGGTGTACATCATCCGCGATGACACGGCGGCCTGCTCGGCGAACTCCTTCGCGTGAGCGGAGTGCGTGTGTGCCTCGTGGATCAGCGCGGTGATGTTGCCGTCGCCGTCGGCGGCGATGCGCAGCCGGGCGCGCGTCGGCGCACGATGGCCGACGTAGGCGAACATGTGCTGTCGCGTCACCGCGAACTTCACCGCCCGGCCGGGCACACGCATCGCGGCCATGGCGGCCAGCACGTCATGCGAATGAGGGGAACCCTTGGACCCGAACCCGCCCCCGACATGCGGTGCGATCACCCGCATCTGTGCGGGTTCGAGTCCAAGGACGGGCGCCAACGCGGAGACCACGCCCTGCGTCGACTGCGTCGAGTCGTACAGGGTCAGGAGCTCCTCGTCGGGCGCCCACGTTGCGACCACGGTGTGTGGTTCCATCGGGTTGTTGTGCTCTTCGGGCGTCGAGTACCACTCGTCGACCACCACCGTGCCGGACGGGGGGTCGTCGAAGATCCGGTCGGGTTCGCCGCTCTCGGAGGTGGGGTCGAATCCGCCGTTGACCTTCTCCGGCCGGTACCGATTGGGATGGTCGGCACGGAACTCGGTGTCGTGGGGGGCCTCGTCATAGGTCACGGTCACCGAAGCGGCTGATTCCCGGGCGATCTCGGGGGATTCGGCGATCACCGCGCCGATCAGCTGGCCGCGGTAGGCGACCTCCGGCGTCTGCAGGATCGTGAGATCGCCGTCGGAGGTGTCGGCCAGCCGGGGCGCGTTGTCGATGGTGAGGACCGCGACGACCCCGTCGGTCGATTCGGCTGCGGCGGTGTCCATCGAGGTCACCCGGCCGCGGGCGACGGTCGCGGTGATCGGCCACAGATAGGTCGCGTCGGTGAGGTGTTCATACGCGTACGGCGCTGTGCCGCGGACCTTTTCGACGCCGTCGATCCGCGCATGACCGATGGGGGCGGGCGACGATCCGACGACGCTCATCGGGTCAGCTCCTCGAGGACGGCGGTGAGGGTGCGACGGACGAGGGGGATCTTGAACGCGTTCCCCTCCAGTGGGCGGGCGTCGGCGAGTTCGGCATCGGCTGCCTCGGTGAACAATTCGCGCGACGGTTGCCGCCCGCGGAGGACGGCTTCGGCGCGTTCGGCGCGCCACGGTTTGTGCGCGACGCCGCCCAGGGCGATCCGGGCCTCGCCGATCGTGCCCCCGTCGGTCGTGTTCCCGCCCATGGTGATCTCCGCGCCGACCGAGACCAGCGCGAAGGCGTACGACGCCCGGTCGCGGACCTTGCGGTACGTCGAGACGGATCCGGGTGGCGGCGCAGGAATGTCGACGGCGACGATCACGTCGTGTGGGTCGAGGACCGTGTCCTGGTCGGGATGTTCGCCGGGGTCGCGGTACAGCGCGCGGACATCGAGCTCGCGTTCCCCGTCCGGGCCCTGCACCACGATCCGCGCGTCCAGGGCGGTCAGCGCGACAGCCATGTCCGAGGGGTGGGTGGCCACGCAGGTGTTCGGGTCGTCGGCGTCGGGAGTGCCGAGGATGGCGTGATGGCGGGTGTAACCGCCGATCGCCGAGCAGCCGCTGCCGGGTGAGCGCTTGTTGCACGGCGTCGTGACGTCCTGGAAGTAGACGCATCGCGTCCGCTGCAGCAGGTTTCCGGCGTTGGTCGCCAGGTTGCGCAACTGCGGTGATGCGCCCGCCAGCAGCGCGCGGGCGAGGATCGGGTAGCGGCGTCGGACCAGGGGATGGGCAGCTGTGTCGGCGTTGCGGGCGGTCGCGCCGAGACGCAGGGAACCGTCGGCGTTCTCGCTGATCTGGTCCAGAGGGAGTCGTGAGATGTCCACGAGTGCAGGCGGGTTGGCGACACCGAGTTTCATGTGGTCGACGAGGTTGGTGCCGCCGGCGAGTAGTTTGGCTCCGGGATGGTCGCGGAGATAGTCGACGGCCCCGGCCACGTCGTCGGCACGTTCGTAGGTGAAGGGGATCATCCTTCCGCCGCCTGCCGGATCGCCGCGACGATGTTGGGGTAGGCCGCGCAGCGACACAGGTTGCCGCTCATCCGTTCCCGGATCTCGTCGTCGCTGAGGGCTTCGTCCGCCGCGTCGGGGTCGAGGTCGTCGGTGGCGTGGCTGGGGTGCCCGTTCTTCGCCTCGTCGAGCATGCCGATCGCCGAGCACACCTGGCCGGGCGTGCAGTACCCGCATTGGAAGGCGTCCTGGTCGATGAACGCCTGCTGCAGGGGATGGAGATCGCCGGGTTCGGCGAGTCCTTCCGCGGTGACGATCTCGGAGCCCTCGTAGCTGACCGCGAACGACAGGCAACTGACGATGCGCCGACCGTCGACGAGGACGGTGCACGAGCCGCACTGGCCGTGATCGCAACCCTTCTTGGGCGAGAAAATGCCGAGGCGGTCGCGCAGACCGTCCAGCAGGGTGGTGCGGGTGTCGACGACGACGTCGTGGGCCACACCGTTGACCGAGAGAGAAACCCTGGTTTCCACACGGCGCGGATACCCGGCGACGCGAAGCCCAAACCAATCCCACGGGTCCGTATCAGTCTGGAACAATCGGCGGAATGGCCCCCTCGAGACCCAGAGTCGTCGTCATCGGTGCAGGATTCGCGGGGATGCACTGCGTCCGCCGGCTACGGAATGCCCCGGTCGACGTGACCTTGGTCGATCGCAGCACCAGCCACGTCTTCCAGCCGCTGCTCTACCAATGCGCCACCGGTTTGCTGTCGGAAGGTGCGATCTCGAGTCCGATCCGGCACCTGACCCGGCGCCAGCGCAATCTCGACGTCGTCCTGGGGGAGGCCGCCGACATCGACGTGCAGGCGCGGGAGGTCGTCGTCGACCGTCTCGACCGGTCGTCGTTCCGCCTGCCCTACGACTACCTCGTGGTCGGGACCGGGATGCGGACCGCGTACCGGGGCAACGACCAGTTCGCGAAGTACGCACCGGGGATGAAGACCCTCGACGACGCGCTGACGATCCGCCGCAAGATCATGGCCGCGTTCGAGATGGCCGAGACGATCACCGACCCCGAGGAACAGCGGTCCTGGCTGACATTCGCGGTCGCCGGGGGCGGGCCGACGGGAGTGGAGCTCGCCGGTCAGATCCGGGAGCTCGCAACCAGGGCGCTGGAGCGTGAGTACGACGCCATCGATCCCGCCCAGGCGCGGGTCCTGCTGTTGCACGGTGGAGAACGGGTGTTGCCGTCGTTCGACGCCCGGCTCTCGGCCAGTGCGCAACGCACTCTCGACGACCTCGGCGTGGAGACGCACCTCGGCGTGCACGTGACCGACGTCGGTGACGACTACGTGGAGACCACCCGCAAGGCCGACAAGCACAAGGACCGGTATCCGGCGCGAACGACGCTGTGGACCACCGGCGTCGAAGCCGTCCCGTTCGCCAACACCCTGGCGACCGCGCTCGGCGTCGAACAGGATCGGGCGGGCCGGATCCCGGTGGAGGCGGACCTCTCGGTCCCCGGCCATCCCGAGGTGTTCGTCGCCGGCGACATGATGGCGTACAAGGACCTCGCCGGCGTCGCCGAGGTCGCCATGCAGGGCGGCCACCACGCGGGCAAGATCATCGCCGAAACCGTTGAGGGCAAACAGGAACGGGCGCCGTTCAAGTACCGCGACCTCGGAACCGCCGCCTACATCGCGCGACGCCGCGCCATCGTGCAGTCGGGCCGGTTCCAGATGTCGGGATTCCCGGGCTGGGTCGCGTGGGGCGTCATCCACATCGCCTTCCTCGCCGGCGTCCGCAACCGCCTCGGAACCGTGATGACCTGGGGTGCAACGCTGATCACCGAATCCCGCCGCGAACGGGCGATCATCTACGGAGACACCGAGACCGCGAGGACGCCGTACGCGCGCCGGGATCAGAAGTAGGTTTCGGCGGGCTCGGTCACCGGGCCCTCGGGCGTGATCAGGCCTTCGTGCGCATGTATGCGACGACCTTCTCCCAGTTCTCGAAGCCGGCCTGGCCGAAGTGGATGTGTTCGCCCTCGAAGGCGTCCACCCCGCGCTTGGTCCGGTCGTCGATGATGTAATCGCCCTTGTTGAGGTTCTTGTGATGAGACAGGATGACCCGCTTGAAGGCGGGCGACTTCTTGTCACGACCGAAGTGCATCTTCACCCAGAGCAGTTTCTCGGTCCACGCCATGGGGTTGTCCCAGGGCGCGGTCGAGAGGATGTAGGTGTCGAAAAGCTTTGCCAGTTCTTCGTAGGCCTCGATGGCGCCATCCATCGGGTCCATGAGCGAGAAGATGCCGGGGACGTCGTCGAGATCGCCCTCGAACCGCTTGCGCTCGGCGTCGCTCAGCTTGTCGATCCCGGACTGGAAGTCGACGAGGGTGTTGTCCATGTCGACGTAGAGGATCTTCTTCTTCGGTTGGGCTACAGCGGTTTCGGTCACGTCTGCTTCCTTTCGGGTCAGTATTCGGTGAGTCGGGGCCGCAGGGACGGCACGCGGTTGACGAGTTTCGGTCCGCGAGACCGCGGCACCACCGGGCCGGGTTTACGAACCGGCGGGAGTGCGGCGGGCAGATCGTGGTCGATGAAATCGAACCACTCGTAGACGGCCTGGAACAGGTCGCCCCGGAAGAAGGTGCGGGCATCGATCGAACGGACGGCGTAGAGATCGTTGCCGTGGCGGATCAGCTCGATGTCCGGGCGCTTCTCGGCGAGGTCGGTGAGCGCCGCGCCGGCGAACCGGCGATGCGCGTCGTCGGCTACCTGCCCCACGATGTCGTTTCGCGGCTCGTCGTGACTCATGCCGATCGACGACTCGACCTGGGTGGTCGGTAGGAGGATCGTGCCGTCGGACCGGATCGGCAGGCTTCCGCCCGCGTAGGTCTCCAACTCCTCCCGGACCAGGTTCAGAAGCCCCGTCGGACCGAGTTCGCCTGTCGAGAGGACCGGAGCCCAGTCCGGGCGAGGGCACCCGAGTTCGGCGAGGAACGACGGGTCGGGCACCGACCACAGCTCGTGAACCGTGCGCACGACCAGATCGGCGATGGCTGCTCCGCCGCGGCCGGGCGTCTCATGGCAGATGAAACGGCCGTCGCGGAGCCGCCGCCAGCCGAGGTGGGTGAGGAACTCCGCGTCGCCTGCACACGATGACGCGACGGTGCACCGCAGGCCGCGCGCATTGCTGATTCGAAGGGCGAACCAGCCGTCGTCGTAGAGCGCGCGCATCGGCGTGATGAACGCGGTGTCGTCGCGTTCCATCATCGAGAGGTGGGTGGCGAGGCGGGTCTGGAAGTCCTGCCAGGAGTTCTCGACTGCTGTGTCGAATTCGTTGTCGGGCATGACAACTCCTTTCTCGAGCAGCGTCGGCCACCGCGGTTGTCCGCGGAGGGGTCGTGCTCGGTGAGTGTGCCCCGAGTCGGGGCGGAAGGCGCCTCACCGGAACCGGGAGGATCACCTGACATCTGCAGAATAGGGCAGGGGTACGACAGTTCTCGTCGAAGTCGTGTCGTCTGGTCGACCTCATCTCGACCGGCAGACGTCGATCGACGTCTGGGAGTCGAGTCGAGGTTCGCCGGTCAGCGGCCCTGGGTCCCGGGACGGGTGTTCCGCGGAACGCTTGTCCGACGACGCGCGGCCTGGTATCCAGATTAGAACACGTTCTAATTCTGACACTGGCGAGGAGTCTGTATGCACACCCCGATCTGCGATGAGCTCGGTATCGAGTTCCCGATCTTCGCGTTCACCCACTGTCGTGACGTCGTGGTCGCGGTCAGCAAGGCGGGCGGCTACGGAGTGCTCGGCGCGGTGGGCTTCACGCCGGAGCAGCTCGAGATCGAGCTGAACTGGATCGACGAGCACATCGGCGATCACCCGTACGGCGTCGACATCGTGATCCCCAACAAGTACGAGGGCATGGACGCGAACATGTCGGCCGAGGAGCTCACCAAGATGCTCCAGTCGATGGTCCCCAACGAGACCCTCGAGTTCGGCCGCAAGCTGCTGCTCGACCACGGGGTGCCGCTCGCCGACGGCGACGACAACTCGCTGCAGCTGCTCGGCTGGACCGAGGCGACCGCGACGCCGCAGGTCGAGATCGCCCTGCAGCACCCGAAGGTCACGCTGATCGCCAACGCGCTCGGCACGCCGCCGACGGACATGATCGAGAAGATCCAGGCCGCCGGCCGCAAGGTCGCGGCGCTGTGTGGCTCGCCGAAGCAGGCCCGCAAGCATGCCGACGCCGGTGTCGACATCATCATCGCCCAGGGCGGCGAGGGTGGCGGCCATTGCGGTGAGGTCGGTTCGATCGTGCTCTGGCCGCAGGTCGTCAAAGAGGTTGCGCCCGTGCCGGTTCTGGCCGCAGGTGGTATCGGCAGCGGCGAGCAGATCGCGGCCGCACTCGCGCTCGGTGCGCAGGGTGCGTGGAGCGGTTCGCAGTGGCTGATGGTCGAAGAGGCGGAGAACACCCCCGTCCAGCAGCAGACCTACATCGACGCGTCGAGCCGCGACACCGTTCGCAGCCGCTCGTTCACCGGCAAGCCGTGCCGCATGCTGCGCAACGACTGGACCGAGGCCTGGGAGAACCCCGAGAACCCCGATCCGCTGGGAATGCCGTTGCAGTACATGGTGTCCGGCATGGCGGTCGCCGCGACGCACAAGCATCCCGACGAGAGCATCGACGTCGCCTTCAACCCCGTCGGCCAGGTCGTCGGACAGTTCAAGAAGGTCGAGAAGACCTCGGCGGTCATCGAACGCTGGGTGACCGAGTACATCGAGGCGACCGGCAACCTCGACGCGTTCGCGAACGCGACGGCTTAGTCCGAGGGGTCGGGTGGCGGGCTCACTCGCTGAGTTCGCCACCCGCGGCTCGCCAGCCGATCAGACCGCCGCTCATGTTGACGGCGTCGAAACCGTTCTCCATGAGGAGATTTGCTGCACCGGCGGATCTGATTCCGCCGGTGCAGAACGCTATCAGGAGGGTGTCCTCCGGTAGCTCGATGCACCGGTCGGGGAGCACTTCCAGCGGCATGTGGACCGCGTCGGGGATGTGAACCCGGTTCCATTCGAAGTCGCGGCGAACGTCGACGACCAGCGCGCCGTCGTGCACCAGCTGCAGGGCCTCGGTCGCGGACACGGTCGGCGGCCGGCGCAAGTAGTGGCGGACTCCCACAACCTTCAGTCTAGCTGAAGGTTGCCGCGGGTGTCAGCTCCCCGGGAAGGACCGCATCATGTAAATGCGGAGGGCTTGTGCCAGTTCGGGGTCGCGCGCGGAGAACTCAGTGTCGAGCCGGTCGACCTCGGCTGCTGCGCGCGCCAGGATCTCTTCACCGGCAGGGGTGATCCGCAGACGCGAGGCGCTGCCCGCGTGGGCGGTGCCGTCGTCGACGAGCCCGGTCTCGACGAAGCCGGAGATCGCGGAGTGCACGCTCTGGACCGTGATGCGCGACCGTCGCGCGAGCTCGCTGAACGAGATGCCCGGCGTGCCGCGAATGTGGCCGAGCAGACCGTACTTTCGCGTGTTGAGCCCGAGCGGTTTGAGTGCGGCCGCGAGTTCGGACTCCCGAGCCCGGCTCAACGTGAGCAGCGTGATCGTGGGGCTGAACGGTGGCGGCTCCGACATGGGGGCAGGCTAGCAGTCGCGCGGATGGCGATGCGGAATCCGGGGAGGTAGTCTGCGGCGGAATGAGGTCGCGCGCGACGTCGATCGGGATCGGCGACCTCGGCTGAGTTCGCGCGGCCGTAACGGAGTCGCACGCGACCTCAATCGGGCTCGTGGCCCGGGGAGGGTCTCAGCGGATGGCGCGAGAGAAGCCCTCTGCCACAGCCAGACCCAACGCCCCTTCGGCGAAGCGTGACACCGGGCCGATG
The DNA here is from genome assembly GCF_054823965.1 of Gordonia sp. GN26. Classification (NCBI taxonomy): domain Bacteria; kingdom Bacillati; phylum Actinomycetota; class Actinomycetes; order Mycobacteriales; family Gordoniaceae; genus Gordonia; species Gordonia sp. GN26. The sequence goes on from NZ_JSYC01000031.1 coordinate 14,874, forward strand.
GCGGCGTCGAGAGCTTCGTCGTATCCCTCACGCGCCTGGCCCCACAGCTCTCCGGAGGAGCCGTCCGGGGTCACCCCGATCAGTGCGATGAGTTCACCGGTGGTGGGGATGCAGATGGCCCACACGAATCGGGTCTCGTTGTCCCAGTCGGCGTTGGCCGACGCGACGTAGTCGCCGGGGGAGTCGGCCCCGAGAAGAGACAACGCCGGGACGTCGGTGATCCGGTCGTCCGCACGAAGCGAACGGAGATACCACTTCCCGGCGTTGATCTCGACTGGTTGCACGATGTCCCTTCGATACGCTCGCAAGCTCGCTACTCAGGGAGCGGGTTTGGGCTACGCGACCTCGCTACTCAGGGAGCGGGGAGGCCGACCTTTGCTCACTGAGGTGCGAGCGAGGGGGCCGACTACCG
>NZ_JSYC01000145.1:0-2906 GCF_054823965.1 Gordonia sp. GN26
GCTTCTTGGCCTGATGCTTGGTGCGCATGAACAGGATTCGGCGACCGGTGCCCGAAGCGAGTTCGGCGACCAGATCGGCCTTGCCTGCCGAGGAGACCTCGAAGACGTGGTGGGTCATGGCGGCCACCGGGGACTCGGCCGAGTCGACCGAGTGCAGGACCGGGTTGTCGAGGAAGCGCTTGGCCAGCTTGTCGACGCCGTTGTCGAGGGTCGCCGAGAACAGCAGGCGCTGACCGTCGGACGGGGTGGCGGCGAGAAGCTTGGTGACAACCGGGAGGAAGCCGAGGTCGGCCATGTGGTCGGCCTCGTCGATGACGGTGACCTCGACCTCGTCGAGCTTCACGATGCCCTGGCGCATCAGGTCTTCGAGGCGTCCCGGGCAGGCGACGACGATGTCGACGCCGCGGCGGAAGGCCTGTTCCTGACGCGTCTGCTTGACGCCACCGAAGACGGTGGTCACGGTGAGGCCGACGGCGGCCGCGAGCGGCTCGACGACAGCAGCGATCTGGGTGGCCAGTTCGCGGGTCGGAGCCAGGATGAGGCCGGTCGGCGCACCGACGTAGCGTTTGACCTCCATCTCGGCGAGTCCGGCGACCAGCGGGATGGAGAAGGCGAGGGTCTTGCCCGAGCCGGTCTTGCCGCGGCCGAGGACGTCCTTGCCGTCAAGGGTGTCGGGCAGGGTGTCGGCCTGGATCGGGAAGGCGTTGGCCTTGCCCTGCGATGTCAGGACCTCGACCAATTTGCTTGGCACGCCGAGGGATTCGAAGGAAACCTGGGGTGCGGCGGTGTCGGCGGGAATGGTCTCGACGAGCTGGGTTGCAGTGGCCGAGGGGGTCTCGAGGACAGCAGTCATTATGTGAGCGGAGCTCTTCCTGTGCGTGGCACGCGAGCAGGGCGGCAGATCTCTGCCGAAAGGTCGGTGCCGATGGCGAACACGCGGGTACGCGGGCTCGTTCGCCGTATGAAGTCAATGGCAGGCGGTGGACATCTGAAGTGTCCTACCTCGGCGACCACCTTAAGTGGGCCCCGACCTGCGAGAGAGGCGTTCTACGACGCGGAGATGCATCCATCAAGGTGCATCACTGCGATTGACACTACGCGCCGGTAACGAAAGAAGCGAATTGTTGTGACCGAGGTCGCGACTCGGAACGAGCCGCTAGAACGCCTCACTCAGCATGACCGCGACCGTGCCGGGTTCCAATGCGTCGAAGACGTGCTCGACATCGCCGGGGTAACAGATGTAGTCACCGGGGCCGAGGATCTCGGCGGCGTCGCTGGGTCCGAGACGGGCGCGACCTGCACTGATGACGACATGTTCGAGGACCCCGCGCGCGTGCGGCGCGGACACCCGCGGCTTCCCGGGCTCTGCCCGGATGACGTACATGTCGCGGCGGGAACCCGGTGCGGCGGTCGACAGCAGCGTCGCCGAATAGTCGGCATCAGCGGCCGGGATCACCGGCCCCTCCCCGAATCTGATCACCTCGACGGTCGGTGCCGGCGAGTCCAGTAACGCCGAGAACTGCACGCCGAGGGCTGTCGAGAGCGCCCACAACGTCTCCACACTGGGGTTTCCCTCCCCCGACTCGAGCTGGGACAGCGTCGACTTACCGATCCCCGCACGTCGCGCCAGCTCGGTGAGCGATAGTCCCGCGCGGTTCCGTTCGCGTTTCAGCGACGCGGCGACCAGCTCTTTCGGGTTCACCTGCCCAGCATTGTTCATTGAACCGTCCGATCGTCCATCTTGACGAACACTCGTCGTGTGTTCACTATGATAGTCATGCGTTCGGCTTGGAGAACACTCGATTCGGCGACCCTGCGCGCCGTGATCGTGATGTGCCTGTCGGTACTCGTGATCGGCGCGTCGTACGGCGTCGCGGCCCACAGCGCGGGGCTGGCCCTGTGGCAGATCATGCTGATCGCGACCGTCGTACTCGCCGGGTCGTCGGAGTTCGTCTTCGTCGGCGTGCTCGCCGCCGGTGGCGTACCCGTCGTCGCAGCCCTCGCCGGACTTCTGGTCAACACGAGGAACTTCGGTTACGGACTCGCGGTGGGCAAGCACTTACGCGGACTCACGGAGATCCTCTTCGGTGCGCACCTGATCAACGACGAGACGGCGGCGATGACCACCGCGGAATCCGAGCCGCGTCGTGCCCGCGCCGCATTTCTGCTGTGCGGCTTGGGAATTCTCATCTGCTGGCCGGCCGGCGCCGGACTGGGCGCCCTGCTCGGCAGCAGCGTCGCGAGCCCTGAGGTCCTCGGGCTCGACGCCGCGTTCCCCGCTCTGCTTGCCGCACTTGCCATTCCGGCGCTGAAAACGCGCGCAACCTGGGCAGCGGTCGCCGTCGGTGGTGCCATCGCGTTGGCGTCGACACCATTCCTGCCGGCCGGGTTGCCGATTCTCTGCGCGCTGGCGGGTTTCGCCGCTGTCGAAGTCGTTCGGAGTCTTCTGCCACATCGGGCCCCTGCCCCAGCCCACCCTCTCGTCGACAGCGAGGTGCCCCGATGACCCCCGGACTGTCCCTCGGCATCGGAATCGCCGTTCTCGCTGTCGGCACCTACGTGATCCGGCTGGCCGGACCGCTACTCCGCAACCGCCTGTCCGTGTCGGCGAATGCGGAGAAGCTGATGGACCGCGCCACCGTGGTACTGCTGGTCGCAGTGGCCCTGACCGGCGCATTCTTCGTCGACCACGACTTCGCCGGATGGGCACGACCGGCCGGGGTCGCCGTCGGCATCCTCGCGGCGATCTTTCGCGCCCCGATCGCGGTCGTGGTCATCCTCGCCGCGGCGACCGCCGCCGGCCTACGCGCGCTCGGCATCGCCTGACCACCTGCAAACCCACCCTTATTCGGCAGAATCACCACCCGTCGGGGTGCTGGGTTTGCCGAAAAGGGGTGGGTTTGCGG
>NZ_JSYC01000146.1:0-530 GCF_054823965.1 Gordonia sp. GN26
GGGTGATGGCGTGCCTTTTGAAGAATGAGCCTGCGAGTTAGTGCTCGGTGGCGAGGTTAACCCGTGTGGGGTAGCCGTAGCGAAAGCGAGTCTGAATAGGGCGTTTGAGTCGCCGGGTCTAGACCCGAAGCGGAGTGATCTACCCATGGCCAGGGTGAAGCGACGGTAAGACGTCGTGGAGGCCCGAACCCACTTCAGTTGAAAATGGAGGGGATGAGCTGTGGGTAGGGGTGAAAGGCCAATCAAACTCCGTGATAGCTGGTTCTCCCCGAAATGCATTTAGGTGCAGCGTCACATGTTTCTTACCGGAGGTAGAGCTACTGGATGGCCGATGGGCCCCACAGGGTTACTGACGTCAGCCAAACTCCGAATGCCGGTAAGTGAGAGTGTGGCAGTGAGACTGCGGGCGATAAGGTTCGTAGTCGAGAGGGAAACAGCCCAGATCGCCGGCTAAGGCCCCTAAGCGTGTACTAAGTGGAAAAGGATGTGGGGTCGCGAAGACAACCAGGAGGTTGGCTTAGAAGCAGCCA
>NZ_JSYC01000147.1:0-5592 GCF_054823965.1 Gordonia sp. GN26
ACGACCAGGGATACGGCCAGCCCGGCTACGGCCAGCAGCCGCCGGCGGCCTACGACTACCAGGGTGGCTACGACCAGGGTTACGGCGCAGGACGACCCGCCGCCGGTTACGCCCCGTCGTCGATCACCCTTCTCCTCGAGGACGGCAGCAACCGCACGTTCCAGCTGCACGAGGGTTCCAACGTGATCGGCCGCGGCCAGGACGCGCAGTTCCGTCTGCCCGACACCGGTGTCTCGCGTCGCCACGTCGAGATCCGCTGGGACGGCACCACCGCGATGCTCACCGACCTCAACTCGACCAACGGCACCACGGTCAACGACCTGCAGGTCAACACCTGGGAACTCGCCGACGGCGACCGCATCCGCGTGGGTCATTCCGACATCACCGTCCGGTTCCAGTAGTCCCGGCAACCGCCGTCCAGCGCCCGTCGAACGCGGGCGGCGGTGGCCGCTGACCGAAGTGATCCGGGCGACTCCGCGGGGCCGGTTGATACTGAACTGTCATATGTGAATGAACGGGTTCGGCTCAACTGCCCATAAGATGCACACGGGGTCCGCCGGTTGCCATCGGCAGTCGAGATCGACGCCCGCCCGGTACGGCTTACCGAGTACGACTGGTCCGAGATGTGACGGCGCTGGAGGTGAACACACGCGATGCAGGGCTTGGTGCTGCAACTGACCCGTATCGGGTTCCTGCTGTTGTTGTGGTTGTTCGTCTTCGCCGTGATCCGGACCCTTCGGGCCGACATCGCCTCGGCCGGCGGCATGCGCATCCCGCGTTACTCGGGAGGCACGGAGAAGCGTCGACGCGGTGGCGGGGTCCGCGGCGCGGCGCGCTATCTCGTCGTCACGCACGGAGCACTGGCCAACACCCGGATCAGTTTGGGCCAGCAGCCGGTGCTGCTCGGTCGCGCCGACGACTCGACCCTCGTCCTCACCGACGACTACGCCTCGGAACGCCACGCACGCCTCTCCAGACGCGGTGACGACTGGTACGTCGAGGACCTCGGCTCCACCAACGGCACCTATCTCGACCGGTCCAAGGTGACGACCGCCGTCAAGGTCCCGCTGAACACGCCGATCCGCATCGGCAAGACCGTGATCGAGTTGCGCCCGTGACACTTGTGTTGCGCTACATCGCGCGCAGCGACCGCGGTCTCGTCCGGTCCAACAACGAGGACTCCTTCTACGCCGGCCCGCGCCTGCTCGCGCTCGCCGACGGCATGGGCGGACACGCGGCCGGCGAGGTCGCCAGCCAGCTCGTCATCCGTGCCCTGTCCGAGCTCGACGAGGACGAGCCCGGCGGCGATCTGCTGAGCCAGCTCGACCGCGCCACCCGCGCCGGCAACGAGGCCATCGCCGCACAGGTCCAGGAGTCCCCCGAACTCGACGGCATGGGCACCACGCTCACCGCCATCCTCTTCGCGGGCAGCCGAATCGGGCTGTGCCACATCGGTGATTCACGCGGCTACATGTTCCGCGACGGCGTTCTCACCCAGATCACCCGCGACGACACATTCGTGCAGACCCTCGTCGACGAGGGCCGGATCACGGCCGAACAGGCGCACACCCATCCCCAGCGGTCGCTGATCATGCGTGCCCTGACCGGCTCCGAGGTCGAGCCGACACTCACGATGCGCGAAGCACGTGCCGGTGACCGGTACATGCTCTGCAGCGACGGACTGTCCGACGTCGTGAGCGAGGAGACCCTCGCCGAGACCCTCGGATCCATCGCCGATCCGAAGCAGTGCGCCGACCGCCTCATCGAACTCGCACTGCGCGGCGGCGGCCCGGACAACGTGACCGTCGTCCTCGCCGACGTCGTCGACACCGAGTACGGCGACTCCCGGCCGATCGTCGGCGGTGCCGCCGGCGGCAACGAGGAGTCCTACACCCCCGACCCGGCCACCGCCGCCGGACGCGCCGCTGCGCTGCGTCCGCCGCCCGCCGAGCCACAGCGCCCGACGGTGCTGACCGAGGCGGAGGAGCCGGCGAAGCACAAGAGCACCTGGCGCCGGTGGCTCGCCGTCGGTGTCGTCCTCGCCGTCGTCGTCGCGCTGGTCGCCGGGTTCTTCGTGACCCGTTCGATCGTGCGGAGCAACTACTACGTGGCCGCGGATTCCGCGGGCGACGTCGTGATCCACCAGGGCTCCCCGGCCGACGTCCTCTTCGTGTCCATGAGCAAGCCCGTCACTCGCGTCTGCGTCGAGGATCTCGACCAGGAGAAGCCGACCTACACCTTCATCCCGTACGACGACACCTGCGAGGTGCCGCTCAACGTCGACGATCTGGTGTCCGGGCCGGCGCAGTCGGTGAAGAACGTGATGATCCGTGACCGCAGCGCCGAGGAGATCGAGGGCGTGGTGACCAAGGAGCTCACCTTCCGCTGCGACAACGCTCCCTCGTCGACTCCCCCGCCGCCGTCCTCGGCGACCCCGCCGCCTCCCGCGTCGAGCGCACCGCCCGCTCCCCGTGCCACCGCGGCACCGTCCGGCATCCCGCAGCGCGGCGCCACCGAGTCCGTGGCACCGCCCGCACCGTCCGACAAGCCCGCACCTCCAGAGGACGCGGGCACCAGCTGCCGGCAGCAGGTGAGATGACTCAAGCCGCGCCCGCCCCGCACGCCCCGCCTCGCGAACCCGCGACGAGCACCGGCCGGAACGCCGAGCTGCTCCTGCTGGTGTTCGCGATCGGCCTGGTGACGGTCGCCCTGCTCATCGTCCAGGCCGCGCAGGGTCAGAGCCTGACCTGGGACATCGTCAAGTACGTCGCCGCGTACACGGCGCTGTTCGGGGTCGCCCACGTCGTCGTCCGACGCTATGCGCCGCACGCCGACCCGATCCTGCTGCCCGTCGTCGCCGTGCTCAACGGGCTGGGTCTGGTGCTGATCCACCGCCTCGACCTCGGGTCGGGCAACACCGGTGAGTCGATGAACCCCACCCAGGCGACGAACAACGCCGACCAACAGCTGCTGTGGGCCGGTCTGGGCATCATCGCGTTCGCGGCGGTGCTGATCCTCATCCGCGATCATCGAACGCTGTCGCGGTATGCCTACACGCTCGGCCTCGGCGGACTGATCTTCCTGATCATCCCGGCGATCCTGCCGAGCGCGTTCTCGGAGATCAACGGCTCCAAGAACTGGATCATCACGCCGTTCTTCTCGATCCAGCCCAGCGAGTTCTCCAAGATCCTCATCATCATCTTCGCCGCGGCGGTCCTGGTGTCGAAGCGCGACCTGTTCATCACCGCGGGCCCGCACGTCCTCGGCGTCGACCTGCCCCGCGCCCGCGACCTCGGTCCGCTGCTCGCCGCCTGGGCGATCGCGATCGCGGTGATGGTCGTCCAGAAGGACCTCGGTACGTCGCTGCTGATCTTCGCGACGATCCTGACGATGCTCTACGTTGCGACCTCGCGCGTGGAATGGCTCGTCCTCGGCATCGGCCTGTTCGCGATCGGTGCGGTGGTCGCGTGGTCGATCTTCTCCCACCTGCAGACCCGCGTCTCGGTGTGGCTCAACCCCTTCGAAGACTTCGACGGCTCCGGTTACCAGATCGGTCAGAGCCTGTTCGGCCTGGCCACGGGCGGCCTGTTCGGCACCGGACTCGGATCGGGGCGGCCCAACATCGTGCCGTTCGCCAACACCGACTTCATCATCTCGACCATCGGTGAGGAGCTCGGGCTCGCCGGCCTCTTCGCGATCCTGCTGCTCTACATGGTGTTCATCCACCGCGGCCTGCGCACCGGCATCGCCGTGCGCGACAGCTTCGGCAAGCTCCTCGCAACCGGTCTGGCGTTCACCATCGCCATGCAGATCTTCGTCGTCGTCGGCGGCGTCACCAAGCTGATCCCGCTGACCGGTCTGACGACCCCGTTCCTGTCGTACGGCGGCTCGTCGCTGCTGGCCAACTACATCCTCGTCGCGCTGCTGATCCGGATCTCGAACGCTGCCCGCGAACCCGATCCGGTCAAGAAGCGTCCGACGGCCAAGCCGGTCGACGCGCTGCCCACCCAGGTGGTGAAGCGCAAGTGAACAAACCCATCCGCAACGTCTCGATCGCCGTGATCGTGATGATCGTCGCGCTGCTCGCCAACGCCACCTACGTCCAGGTGTTCAAGGCCGACGCCCTGAAGACCGACCCGCGCAACAACCGGGTCCTGCTCGACGAGTACTCGCGCCAGCGCGGCCTGATCACGACCGCCGACGGCACCGTGATCGCGCTGTCGGTGCCCATCGACAGTCGGCTGAAGTTCCTGCGTCAGTACCCGCGGGAGGGTGCCGAGGCGTTCGCGGCGGTCACCGGTTACTACTCGTTCCAGTACCTCGCGAGCCAGATCGAGCACTACGAGAACTCGATCCTCAACGGCTCCGACGACCGGTTGTTCGGCCAGCGGTTCATGGACATGTTCTCCGGCCGCGACCCGCGGGGCGGCAACGTCGTCACCACGATCAACCCGAAGGTGCAGCAGGCCGCCTACCGCGCCATGCTCAACGGACCGTGCGACGGACCGTGCCGCGGCGCAGTGGTGGCGCTGCAGCCCAACACCGGCAAGATCCTGGCGATGGTCTCGACCCCGAGCTACGACCCGAACAAGCTGGCCAGCCACGACCAGGAGGTCCGCGAGAGCAGCTGGGAGGCGTGGAACCGGCCGGGCGACACCGCGCAGCCGATGCTCAACCGCGCGATCAGCCAGCTGTACCCGCCGGGATCGACCTTCAAGGTCGTGACGTCGGCGGCCGCCCTGCGCGACAACATCACCCCGGGCATCCGTCTCACCGCCGCCCCGAGCTTCCCGCTACCGGGCACCAACGTGTCGCTGCCGAACTACGGCGGCGAGACCTGCCCCGGTTCGTCGGGCGGGACCGTGTCGCTGGAGACGGCGTTCAAGTACTCGTGCAACACCGCGTTCGCCGAGCTGGTGACGGAGAAGATGTCGGACGCGATCCCCAAGTTCACCGAGACCGCGAGCCTGTTCGGTCTCGATCAGCCCGGCCCGGACATCCCGATGCCGGTCGTCGACTCGACCGTGGGCCCGATCCCGTCGCTCGATGTCCTTGCACAGGCATCCATCGGACAGCGGGACGTGCGGCTGACGCCGCTGCAGAACGCCATGATCGCGGCGACCGTCGCCAACGGAGGGGTCCGTATGCAGCCGTACCTGGTCGATAAGCTCCAATCGGCGGATCTGCGTACTTTGCAGACCACACCGCCGAGCACCGCGAACAAGCCGATCACGCCCGAACAGGCGGCCGAGCTGACGTCGATGATGATCGAGTCCGAGCGCTCCACCGCGGGTGCCGGCGGACCGGTCTCGATCGCGTCGAAGACCGGCACCGCCGAGAGCGGTTCGAGCACCGACACCCCGTACTCCTGGTACATCGCGTTCGGACCGTCGTCGAACGCGCAGATCGCGGTGGCCGTCGTGGTGGAGAATGGACAATTCGGTGCGGATTCGGTCGGAGGGACCGTGGCTGCACCGATCGGACGAGAAGTGATCAACTCACTGGTGGGAGGTGGCAGTCGATGACCCTGCAGAACGGCACCACCATCGGTGATCGTTACCGGCTCATCCGCCTGATCGCGACGGGCGGCAT
>NZ_JSYC01000148.1:0-25396 GCF_054823965.1 Gordonia sp. GN26
GCCGAGTAGCGCCGACCGAGCGTGGCGAGGACGCGGGTATTTCTGCCGGCCGAGTAGCGCCGACCGAGCGTAGCGAGGACGACGCGTATCGAGGCCCCGGCGCCGCCGTCGAGCACCGTCCGGAAACCACCGGCGACGCAATCGAACTCGTGGCCGCGGGCATCGGGGTCCTTCTGGTGCCCCAGTCGCTGGCGCGATTGCACCACCGCAAGGATCTCGTCTACCGCCCGGTCACCGACGCGCCGACCGGCACCGTCGGCCTGCTGTGGCCGGCCCCGACCACCGAACTCGCCGACGAGTTCATCGGGATCGTGCGCGGCCGCAAGGCGACATCGTCGAGGGGACAGTCCGAACCTGCGCCGAAACGGTCGGCCAAGGAGAAGGCCGCCGCGAAGCGTGCCGCGCGCGAAGCCGCGGGCAAGGTCCCGGGGAAGAGCGGTCGTAAGAAGCCCGGGGTGCGTCCGAAGCGGCGGTGACCGTTCCGGGCGTCTCCATGCGAGGAGTACGTCGTGGGTGCGGGACGCGTCGGCACCGCCGGTAGGGGGTCGCACATCGTGTCGGCCGGCGACACGGTTCGCGACCTCTGCGGCGAGAGAATCTCGGCTGTCGACGGGCGATTGGCGACTGACGGATCTCATACCAGGGATGGAGTACCCGCCTGTACTTTTGCGCGATGTGGCCGTCGGTCGCGCCCTCCTAGCGTTGGGGCATGCGCCTTCGCCCGGTTGTTCTGGTCCTCTGCGCCTTCGTGGTGTTCCTGTCCGGATGTCTGATCGCCTCATCGGGAACGGATGGGAGGGAACGGCGCCTGGACGCCGTCCGCGCCGACCTCGTCTCGCTGGTTGACACCGGGGCCGTCGGCGCGGTCGCCACACTCGGTGAGGACGGTGACGACGTCGTCGTGGCAGCGGGCTTCGTTGATCGCGATGAGGGAACGGCCATCCCCGACGACGAGCCGCAGCACGTTCGGGTGGGCAGCGTGACCAAGACCTTCACCGCGGCAATCGTGCTGCAGTTGGTCGGCGAGGGGCGGGTCGCCCTCGACCGGTCCATCGACACCTATCTGCCGGGGCTCATCGTCGGCGACGGTGTCGACGGCCGGGAGATCTCGGTGCGCCAGATTCTGGGACATCGCAGCGGTCTTCCCGAGATCACCGGCCGCCTAGGGGAGAACGAGCACACCGCGGCGCTCGAGGGTTACACCTACACGCCGACGCAGGAGATGGAGATCGCGCTTCGCGATCCGGCGCAGTTCCCGCCGGGCGCTCGATTCCAGTACACCAACACGAACTACCTGGTCGCGGGAATGCTGATCGAGGCCGTCACCGGACGCGAATACCGTGACGAGCTCGACGACCGGATTCTCGAACCGCTGGCGCTGCGGGACACCTACATGCCGAGGACCGGCGAAACCGGGCTTCGTGCACCGTATCTCGTCGGGTACGCGGCGGACGGTGGCGAGATCATCGACGTGACAGCGATGGAACCGTCGCTGCCATGGACGTCGGGCTCGCTGGTCAGCACGGGCGCGGACTTGAATCGATTCTATGCAGCGCTGGTCGCCGGAGAGGTGCTGCCCCTGGAACAGTTACGTCAGATGCTCGACGGCGTCGACATGGGGAACGACGACGGCATGTCCTACGGTCTCGGGGTCGGGTACACCGAGTTGCCCTGCGGCGCGCGGTTCGTCGGACACACCGGCAATGTGGTCGGCTTCACCACGATCACCGGTGCGACGTCCGACGGGCGCGCCGTGACCATCTCGCACACGGGTGAGTCAGCCGAACTCGAGATCGGTCCGGCGCTCACCCGTGCATTGTGCGATTGACCTACGTGCTCAGGCTGCGCGCCACTCCGGGGTGCGTTCCGGTGAGGCTTCCTTGAGCGCCGTGAGCGTGTCGTCGACGCCGAAGTCCTTGCCGTAGACGGGCGTTCCCGGCTGCTGACGCCACGACTCGGCGAGCGGTCCGGCGTCGACCGGGTCGAAACCGAGCTCGTCGACGATGGCGAACACGATCGTCTTGCCGTCCGGATCGTCGCCCGCGATCGGCAGTGCGATCCGACCCTCGGCGCCGTCCGGGAGACCCTTCTTGAGCAGGTGCTTCCAGTAGATCCCGTTGAACACCTTGTACACGGGCACACCGAGCTGCTCGGACACCCACACGCTCTCGGGAGTGCCGTTCTCGATGGCCTCGATCTTCCCGTCGCGCTGCTGCGGGTAGTAGTTGTTGGTCTCGATGACCGGTGCGCCCGGTTTGCGGGCGTCGAGGATGCCCGGGGCCAGGTCAGGTGTGTTCTTCTGCGGAATGGACACGATGACGAGATCGGCGTCCTCGGCTGCGTCCTTCGCCCACACGGCTGTAGCACCGGTTTCCTCGGCCAGGTCAGCAAGTGTCTCGGGCGCGCGCGAATTCGACACGCGGACCTCATGTCCCAGCTCGGTGAGTCGACGAGTCAGCGTTCCGCCGATGAATCCTGCTCCGATGATCCCGATCTTCATGCTGTACCTCTTCCGAAGATGTCGTTGACTCTTCGCGCAACGGTCGCCGGGGTGGGTGCATTCCCCGGGCCGGGGTTTGTGTGATCCGGGGATCAACAGGGGTGACGCAGTGTGTACGCCGAACGGGTCAGCGTCGGAGGGCGTCGACCAGCCTGCGCCACCCTGGGCGTCGGCCGAACTCTGCGAGTAGTTCTTCGGCGATGTCCGGCAGAACCAGTTCGTCGGGGATCAGCAGCACGTCGGTCGCGGTGCGTGGTGACACCTGCAGCGCGGTGCCCACTCGTTTCACTCGGTGGATCGACGTCCGGTCGATGGTCCGGTCATACGCGCCGAGACGCAGACGAATCCTGTCGGGTCCGTACTCGGCGGAGATCGTCGTTCCCGGTGCCACCGTCCGACGAAACCACCACCGACCGGCGAACGGTGTGAAGAACAGAACCGCCAGCAACACCAGCGCCGCCGCCAGAATGACCGCCACGACGTAGGCGCCGAAGTAGAGCAGGGCGACCAGCGGTACCAGCACGGCGGCGAAGGTCGCGGGGACAACAGGCCCTCTGCGTAGAGACCGTTGCAACCGGTCGGGGAGTCCGTCGTCGGCGACGCAGCTGATGTGCACGGTGCCGCCGTCGCGAACCACTGTGCGGTGCGCCGAGTATGAGATCGAGGACGGCGGCGGGGCGGTCGTGCGACGTCGGCCGAGGAGCGGCGGCCGTGGATCGAATCGGGCGAGCAGATGGTCGCGGACCTCGAGCGGCACCAGTTCGTTCGGGATGATCAACGTGGTGCCCATCCCTGCGATAGTCGTTGTCGCGGTACGTGTTCGGTGCTTGACCCACCGGACGCCCGATGCCGGCAGGGTCGACCGCGCGCCGACCCATCCGAACGAGATCTCGTGCGGTCCGAACTCGGCGGACACCTGTGTCCCCTCGGGGATCTTGAGTGCCCATTCGCGAGGTCCCGTCTGGTAGAGCAGCACCCAGGTGAGCACCGCCAGCATGACGAGGCCACCGACCACTCCGAGTAGCACGTAGGCGAGGACGACGGTAGCCGGCTCGTCGATCTCGCCGACGACCAGCGAGACTCCCGGAACGATGCACAGCGCCGGGATCAGCACGACCCACACGAGCCGTTGGTTCAGGTAATGCGTGCGGCCGATCCGGTCGGTCATCGCGCGGTCGGCGACGGCTTCCGTCCGGATCGTCGAACCGTCCCGGGAGAAGCTGCCGTATGAGGATGTTCCGCTCGGCATCTCACGATTGTGGACGGCGGGGTGAGCACATGACACAGCCGGGCTGCCGTGTCGCATTCTCTGCGAGACGACAGCCCGGCCGCGGGTCGATCACACCGTCGGAACGGCGACCGGTTGTTCCACCTCATCGGACTCATCGGACTGCGGCGTCGTCGACTCCGCCCGTCGGCCGTCCCACCACGATCCGACGATCATCGCGATGATCGCGCACACCACCGTGGGAACGATGCCGTGGAGCTCGATGACGCCCTGCTTGCGCAGGACCTCGAACACGATCAGCACGATGACGCCGACAACCATCGACGCCACGGCGCCGGTCTTCGACGCCCCCGGCCAGAGCAGGCCGATGAACAGCGGGACGAACAGTCCGGCGGCGAGCAGCGAAACGGCGTAGGACGCAAATGTGAGGATCAGCGGTAGCGGACTGAACGACATGTAGGTGGCCGTCGCCACCGCGAGTGCGCCGATCACGCCGGTCGAGATCCGGGCGAGCTTCAGTGCTTTCGCGTCGTCGTCGATCTTCCGCAGGGTGCACAGGATGTCGCGTCCGAAGTACACGCCCATCACGTGGAGCAGCGAGTCGGTCGTCGACATCACCGCGGAGATCAGACCGGTGAGCGCCAGTGCGGCAATCAGTGTGCCGCCGTGCGTCAGCAGGAATGACGGCAGTGCCGAGTCGCCGGTCATGGTCGGGTCGATGATGGCGATACCGATGCCGATGACCAGGATGGGCGCGTTCACCAGCCAGAAGGAGATGGCCGAACCCCAGCCGAGCACGAGTCGAGTGGTTCGGACGTCCGGGCAGGACAGGATGCGCTGCAGGTAATTCGGCATGCAGGCGACTCCGAGTCCCCACGAGAGGCCCCAGCCGAAGGCGAGCATCGCGCTCGGCACCGGGCCGCCGAGGAACTGCGACAGGCCGGGCCCGTCGCTCCAGCTCAGTCCGTCGCTGCCGACCTTGGTGATGACCAGGACGAGGGCGAGCAGGACTGCCGCCACGAGCACCACCAGCTGGAAGGCGTCGGTACGGGCGACGGCCTGCATACCGCCGGTGAGGGTGTAGAGCACGAAGATGGTGCCGACCACCAGGATCACGGCCCAGACCTTGAAACCGATCGTCGTGGAGAGCAGGATGCCGACCGCGAAGAGCTGGGCGATCAGGTACACGAAATAGGCGATGACGATGGTGCCGGCCGAGGTGACGCGAACCGTCTTGTCCCCGTACCGCTTTCCCAGCAACTCGGGAACACTCTCCGACGTGCGACCGGCCCGGTGGACCCGACTGGACAGGAGCACGAGGAACAACAATCCGCAGCCGAGGCCGACGAACGTGTACGGGACCAACGCGAGTCCCATGCCATTCGCCGAGCCGACCAGACCGATCACGGTCAGGGCGGAGACGTAAGTGGCGGTGAAAGTCATCGTGCCCAGGACCGGACCCATGTTCCGGCCGGCGACGCTGTAGTCCGACGACGTGCTGATCTTCTTGTTGCTACGTATTCCGACGACGAGGATCAGGACGAAGTAGACCGCGATCAGAATGGTGAAGACTGTCTGCAAACTCACTGGTCGGCGCCTTTCGACTTGACCCGGTCACGCCAGTTGAGGATGAGCGCTGCCGCCAGGGGCGCACCGCCGCCGAGCACCATGACGGCGATCGAGGCGGCAACGGCAGGAACGGACACTGAATCCATCCGGTGGCCTTCTTCCTAGATATTGAGATGATTGTGTACACCGAGGGCTGGTTGTACGACGGTCTCCTGCGCTCGACGTTGAGCGGGGTGAACGCTAAGTCCCTGATGGAGAACCTGATTACGAGTTCGTGAGGGTATCTTCGTCATGTAACGGCCGTGTGACACGCAACACTCTCACGTCGAACACGCTAGCCGGTTGTATACATCTCCGCAACGGGTAGAGATCGATTCGCAGGGTTGTCCAGGGCCTACCAGGGGGAATCGTCGCCGGCGGACCGGCTTTGGCCCGCAGGATCTGCCGAGCCGGACGGGGAAGTGTCGAGTCTGCATGCAGGATGACGTCGGACACCGAAGGGGACCTGAAATGTCATGCGCGCCAGATTGGTTGCTCGCGATATGCGCGGCGCCGTCCGAAGGCGCACCGGTACGTGTGGAGCCGATGACGGGAATCGAACCCGCGTATTCAGCTTGGGAAGCTGATGTTCTGCCATTGAACTACATCGGCGTGCGAGCGCTGGGCTCGCGACCGAAAGCCTAGCAAACCGGGGTCGGGGTCTTCGCGAGCGGCGCGAAAATTCTTCGCAGAACGGGTTGCGCACCTGCGGGGACGCACGTAGACTCGAACATAGTTTCGAGTTAGCCATGATGACGGGGGTTTGATCATGGCTTTCGGCGAGCCATCTGCACCACAACCACTTCTTCTCGACCAGTACGAGCGTCTGCACGCGCTGCTGGACGAGATCAGCGAGACGGCGTCCACCGCCTGTTCCGATACTGGCCTGCTCAAGGTCGCGATCGAGCATGAGCGCGCCGAGCGTCGCATGCTGTCACTCTTCGCTGACCACATGGTCGCCATCGACGAGCGCTCCGCTTACCGCAAGGCGGGCTGTCAGACGGTCACCAACTTCGTCACAAGCGTGCTCAACCGCAGGGGCGAGGCCAACCGACTCCTCAACCGTGTGTGGGCGATCGGCAGGTTCCCCGACATGCAAGGTGAAGTTCTTGAGCCGAGGTTTCCGGAAACCGCGAAAGGCGTTGCCGACGGCGGTATCTCGGGCAGAAACGTCGATGTCATCGTCGAGGTGATGCGTAAGATCCCGGCCGGCGTCGACACTGCAGACCGCGAAGCCGCGGAGGCGACGCTCGCCCATTACGCCCGCGAGTACGACCCGGCCTCGCTCCGCGAACTCGGCGCACGCATCCTCGCCCACCTCGACCCGGACGGCACTCTCACCGACGACCGAGACCGTGCACGCATGAGGGGCATGCGGCTCGGGCCGCAGGACGCACAATTGATGTCCAAACTGACGGCGACGCTCGACCCCAAGACGCGGGCCATGCTCGACGTCGTGCTGGCGGTGTGGGCAGCGCCCGGCATGAACAACCCCGACGATCCGTCGTCACCCATCGGAGATCCGGCAGAGGCCGACCCCGAAGCCCTCGCGGCGGCGGCCGAGCGTGACGACCGCTCGACCGAGAAACGCAACCACGACGCGTTCAGCGCACTGCTGCGCTGCGTCCTCGACGGCGGCGCCCTCGGCGGTTCTCACCACGGACTGCCACCGCACGTCATCGTCACTATCACCGAGTCGGCGCTCCGAGAGCGTGCCGGAGCTCCCGCGCGCACCGCAACAGGCGCACTGCTCCCGATCAAAGACGCCGTCGAGCTCGCCGCCGAGGCGCAGCAGCACCTGGAGGTCTTTCGAGACCACACCGCCGAGGTCCTCTACCTCGGGCGCTCGAAGCGTCTGGCATCCCGACCGCAGCGGATCGCCGCAGTGGGCCGCGACGGCGGCTGCACGTGCCCACGCTGCACCCGTTCGTCCTTCGACTGCGAACTCCACCACGTCATCGAGTGGGCCGCCGAGAACGGCCCCACCGACATCGACAACCTGACCACCACATGCGGCGCGCACAACCGGGCGGTCGGCACACGCGAGGACCAGTGGGCGACCACGATCGTCGCGGACGGGGTCGACGCAGGTCGCGTCATCTGGCATCCACCGCGATCACACCCGGATCAGACGCCACGGGTGAACCGCGCCCACCGCACCGACGAGGTACTCAGCCGGATGCGGGCCGACGCTCACCGGCGCCGGTTCGGCACGCGGGTCGAGGCAGACAAGGCGGGGCCGACGGATACCGCCGCAGATCCACCCTGACCATTCGATAACCTCGACACGTGCTGCTTTCCGACCGCGACATCCGCTCCGAGATCGCTGACGGGCGCCTCGCCATCGATCCATTCGACCCTGCGCTCGTCCAGCCCTCCAGCGTCGACGTCCGGCTCGACAGTCTGTTCCGCGTGTTCAACAACACCCGGTACACCCACATCGACCCGGCCCAACGCCAAGACGAACTCACCACCCTCGTCGAACCGACAGCGGGTGAGCCGTTCGTGTTGCACCCGGGTGAGTTCGTGCTGGGCTCCACTCTCGAGGTGTGCACCCTGCCCCACGACCTCGCCGGGCGCCTCGAAGGTAAGTCGTCGCTCGGTCGCCTCGGCCTCCTGACCCACTCGACCGCAGGCTTCATCGACCCCGGCTTCTCCGGCCACATCACCCTGGAACTCTCCAACGTGGCCAACCTCCCGATCACGCTGTGGCCAGGCATGAAGATCGGGCAGCTCTGCCTCATCCGCCTCAGCAGCCCGGCTGAGCACCCCTACGGCAGTGAAAAAGTCGGGTCGAAATACCAGGGACAACGCGGCCCCACCCCGTCCAAGGCGTACCTGAACTTCATCAAAAACGACTGACTGCGCGACAGGTTCCGATACGGCTCGTCGCAGGCTTCTCGCCTACCCAACCGGCGGCGGTCGACTGACGTTCACCCACCCGATCACCACCCGCCACGCAACGGTTGGTTGGCGGCAGGCCCACCTGGGTAATCGTTGCAACCATGAAGCTCACGGTGATCGGTTGCGGCTATCTCGGCGCGACGCACGCGGCCTGCATGGCCGAACTCGGACACGACGTCGTCGGTATCGACATCGACCCACAGAAGGTCAAACGCCTGCAGGCCGGTGACGTCCCGTTCTTCGAACCCGGGCTCGCCGACATCCTCCGCCGCAACCTCGACGCCGGCCGGTTGCGCTTCACCACCGACCACTCGGTAGCCGCCGACCACGCCTCGGTCCACTTCATCGGCGTCGGCACCCCGCAGGAGGTGCGCGGTCATCGCGCCGACCTGTCCCACGTCCACGCGGCAGTCGATGCACTTGTTCCCACGCTCCGGGGCAGACACGTTCTGATCGGCAAGTCCACCGTCCCCGTCGGCACGTGTGAGGAACTGTCGCAACGGATCTCGAACCTCTCGGCGCCGGGAGCCGAGATCGAGCTGTCATGGAGTCCGGAGTTCCTCCGCGAGGGCTTCGCCGTCGAGGACACCCTCTCGCCCGACCGTATGGTCCTCGGTGTCGGGCGACTCGTCGACGACCCGCAGGTCCCGCAGGCGGAATCCCTGGCCGGTCAGGTGGTCCGGGACATCTACCGCGAGGTCCTGGAAACCGGAATCCCGTTCATCGAGACCGACTGGGCCACTGCCGAACTCGTCAAGGTATCGGCCAATGCATTTCTCGCCACGAAGATCTCGTTCATCAACGCGATGAGCGAACTGTGTGAGATCGCCGGCGCCGACGTCGGCACGCTCGCCGACGCGATGGGGCACGACGCCCGGATCGGGCGACGATTCCTCAACGCAGGTTTGGGCTTTGGCGGAGGCTGCCTGCCCAAAGACATCCGTGCACTGACCGCCCGCGCCGATGAGATGGGTGCGCCGCGCGCAGTCGGGTTCCTGCGCGAGGTCGACGCCATCAACATGCGTCGACGCAGCGCCGCCGCGGAATTGGTTGCCGAAGCGCTCGGGGGAGAAGTCCTGGGCTGCAATGTCGCCGTACTCGGAACCGCATTCAAACCGGAAAGCGACGACGTGCGGGATTCGCCCGCTCTCGCCGTCGCCGGCCGTCTCGCGCTCGACGGCGCATCGGTCACCGTGTTCGACCCTCAGGCCATGGAGAACTCGCGCCGGGTACAGCCGATGTTGAGCTACGCCACCTCGGCACGCGCCGCGTGCGATCGAGCGGATGTTGTCGTGGTCACAACCGAATGGGCGGAGTTCGTGCACATGTCGCCGGACGAGCTCGCATCGGTGGTGCGGCACAAGCGCATCGTCGACGCCAGACGCTGCCTCGACTCGCAGGCCTGGCGGTCGGCGGGGTGGGACTACCGCGCGCTCGGCGGTCCCGTGCCCGCGCGAAAAACCGGGACAACCAGTTCGTTCACGCAGGTGAACGGCTCGCCGTCGAAAGCGGTTCCCTCCGTACACGTGTTAGGTTGAACCCCGCGATGTGATCAGGGGGGCACCTTCTCGCCGTGGGGGCGTGCTGGGCGAGGTGCACACAAGTGCAGGAATTATCAGATGACCGACACGGTGTTCGATTCGGCTGTGGGACCGGCCTCTGCGGCAGCAGAGCGCCCGGTGGAGCCCGCAGTGCTCGACGACGTGCGGTCCAAACTCCGTCTGCGCGGGCTGGACGGCGACGCTCGAGTGGTCCTCCTGGGACTCGACGGGAACGGATGCGTGTCGGTCGGACGCTTCGACACCTCCCGCGGCACCGTCGCCGACACCTATGCCGACGCCGCGCTCTCACTCAGAGCGCTCGATCGTGCCATCGCCGACCACCTGACCCGAATCGGCCGGGTCGAATCGCCCACCTCGCCCGAGTGGCAGGACGAACTCTTCGATCTCATCTCGCGCGGACGTGAACGACTGCAGGATTCCGATGGCACGTTTCTGATGGGACGCCAACACATTCGGTTGTTCCGGATGGCGCGGCGAGATGTCGAGGAGGCCGGTGGTGCGCTCATCGCACGCGGGGAGGATCTGGCTCGTGCGGCGGTGGCCGGCGCGCAGGCCCATGCAGTCGTCATCACCGACGGCCTCGGCGTGTGGCCCGGCCTCCGCGACGGGATCGCGAAAGCCGTACCGGTACCGGTCGTCGACGCCGCTCCCGGCCCGATGACGGCTCCGGTGCCAACCGGACCGCTCGACGGACCCCGGAACGAGTCCGAGCCAGAAGTGCCTGCCGCCGATCCCGGCGACAGGGCCGCCACCGACAACCCGCCGACGCCCGTCGGAGAACCTGCGGCCGACGCACCGGCGGAGGCACCGGTCGAAGCCGCCCCCGCACAGCCCGACGACCTGGAACCCGGCGTCAGCGACACAGATGCCGGCGCCGATCTCGCCGAACCCGATGAGCGTCTCCCTGACGCGACCGATGACACGAAGCATGCCGTCGCGGAGGACGGCGGCAGCGCTGATCCCGCAGAGGCCACCGCGACCTCCGACAGTCCGGACCCGGCCGAGCCGACACCCGGAGACGCCGAGCGAGGCGCGGTCGAACCCCCGGCATCCACGGCCGCAGAGGCAGCCGAGACCGCGGACCGCCGCGAAGCCGACACTGTCGACAGCAAGGTCGAGTCCGCTGCCGAAGGTGAGACCAGGGCCGAACCTGAACCTGTGGTCGCCGATTCGCCGGAGCTCTCCGCCGGCGAGGTCACCGACCAACTCGCCCCGGAGGTGGCCGGCACCACGCCGGACGACGCCCCCACCGAGAAACTCTCGCTGCCGTTCGCCCCGCATGCCGGAAACCCCGGTCGATCAGGCGATTTCCCGGTCATCGGTGTCGAGCAGAATCTCCAGTCGCCGGTCGCGCAACCGGTGGAATCAGGCCCCGCAACGGCTTTCGGCGCCCTGACAATGCATTCCGGGCCCACTCCGGTTCACGAAACCACTCCGGTTCACGAAACCGCGCCGGCCGACGAGCACACGCCCGAACCGGCCGTGTCGCCGCACGCGAACGTCCCTGTGCCGGAGTCGTATCCGCCCATCCCTCAGCCCGGTTCGACGCCGGCTGGTTCTCGGCGCACGGCGAAGCGGGTACTGGCCGGCGTGGCACTCGTCTGCGCGCTCGCTGTCATCGGAGTCGCGATGGCGCTGGCCGCGGGGAGTGACGACTCCTCGCCGGCGCCGGTTGCGGGTCCGACCACGCCGGCGACGACGGCACCGACCACCCAGGAGTACGCCGATCCGGCGATCTTCGCGGAGGCTCGTCAACCGGCGCAGCGTTACACGCCACCGCCACCGCCCGTGACGACCAACGAGCCGGCACCCTCACCACCACGGCCGCGGTCCCGCGCACCGCGGCCGCAGCGCGGCGTGACGATCCCGAACCCGATCCCCGGTCTCCCGCCGATCGTCCTGCCGTAACCGGGCGGGATCGACCAGGCGGAAATCAGTCGGGCGGGGACGACCAGGCGGGAATCGGTCGGGCACGCCGTCACTCGGCGGGCTGTGCCCGCAGTCCCCGCGCGATGAAATCCAGGACGTTCTCGTAGTTCGCGTCGGCTCCCACGTTCGGCGGCAGTGCACCCATGAGTTCCAGGCTGACCGCCCCGTGCA
Source organism: Gordonia sp. GN26 (assembly GCF_054823965.1). Lineage (NCBI taxonomy): Bacteria > Bacillati > Actinomycetota > Actinomycetes > Mycobacteriales > Gordoniaceae > Gordonia > Gordonia sp. GN26. The sequence goes on from NZ_JSYC01000148.1 coordinate 11,903, forward strand.
CCGCCGACCACGTCTGCATCGCCAGCGTCGTCGGGTCGCCCGTCGCGACCACGCCCGCGACCTGCCCGTAGCGGATGACGTCGACCAATACCTCGAAGGCATGAGCCGCGACCTCGAGCTCAGGCGTGCACCGAGCGGAGAACATCAGCCCGTAGACGACCGGACTCGACGTGGCGAAGCGACGGTAGCCGCGCCCCGAGCTCCGCAGACGCGCGGACGGATCGTCGTCGCTGGCGGCCACCGCTCGGCCCAGCTCGGCGTAACCGTCGGTGACCAGCGCATCCAGCAGCCCGTCGCGGCCGTCGAAGTGGTTGTAGACGCCCATCGGCGCGACGTTCGCCTCGGCCGCCACCGCTCGGACGGTCAGCCCCGCCTCGCCATCCCGCTCGAGGATCGTGCGGCCGGCTCGGATCAGTGATGAACGGATCTCGGCGGCTGAGGTACGGGTGCGCGGCTTCGCGGGGGACATATTGACAATCTACTAGAACGGTGTTCTTCTTGGGTAGAACGTTGTTCTACAACAGTGGCACGGCGTTCCATATCCGAACTTTCGCTCGCGGAACAGGAGAATGCTGATGCGTACTGGACGTATGGGTTCACGCTGGTGGGCGCTCGGCGCCCTCAGCTTTGCCGAACTGCTGGTCATGATCGACAACACGATCGTCAACGTCGCCCTGCCGACGCTGGCCCGCGACCTCGATGCCGGGATCTCCGGCCTGCAATGGATCGTCGACGCCTACACGCTCGTGTTCGCCGGTCTCCTCCTGACCGGCGGCTATCTGGGCGACCGGTTCGGTCACCGGCGGATGCTCCTCACCGGTGTCATCGGCTTCATGGGGGTGTCCATCCTCGCGGCGTCGTCGCAGAACCTCGGTCAACTCATCGCTTCCCGTGGTGGTCTCGGGTTCTTTGCGGCACTGGTGTTCCCGGCGACACTGGCCATCATCACGACGATCTTCGTCGACGCCAAGGAACGGGCGACGGCCGTCGGTATCTGGGCCGCCGTCTCCGGTATCGCCGTCGCCATCGGCCCCGTGATGGGTGGCTGGTTGCTCGAGCACTTCTCGTGGACGTCGGTGTTCTGGGTCAACGTCCCGTTCGGACTGGCCGCGCTCGCCGTGATCCTCGCGGTGGTGCCCGGTACCCGACCGCTGGCGGTGCCTCGATTCGACGCCGTCGGGGTGGGTCTCTCGATCGCCGGCCTGGGATTGCTCACCTACACCCTGATCGAAGCGCCGCACGTCGGCTGGGGTGAGACCCGAACGGTCCTCGGAATCGTTGCCGCTCTGGCAATCCTCACCGTGTTCGTGGTGACCCAATTGCGAATCGCGCATCCCATCCTCGACGTGCGGCTGTTTGCCAACCGGCACTTCGCCACTGCCGCCGGGATGATCAGCGTCGCGTTCTTCGCTCTGTTCGGGTTCATCTTCCTGATCACCCAGTTCTTCCAGGCGGTCAAGGGCTACGGCCCGCTCGCTGCCGGTGTGAGGACCCTGCCGTTCGCGATCGTGATGGCGGTGCTGTCGCCGGTGGCGATGGTCCTCTCACACCGGTTCGGGGCGCGCTACGTCGCGGTGACGGGCGCCTTCCTCATGTCCGGCGGGTTCGCGCTTGTCGAGTTGTCCTCGCGCACATCGGGATACTGGGAACTGATCATCTGGGCGATGTCGCTGATGGCCGCCGGCCTGGCGTTCATCTCGGGCCCGTGCACGCAGCTCATCATGAACGCGCTGCGTCCCGAACAGGCAGGCGCGGGAAGCGCGGTCAACGACACCACCCGCGAGATCGGTGGCACCCTCGGCGTCGCGGTGCTCGGCTCGATCCTGACCTCTGCCTATGTCGCCGGCATCGGGGATCGGCTGTCGGGCAGCGGTTTACCCCGTGAGGTGGTCGCCACTGCGGAGCAGTCGGTGATGGCCGGGGTCGAGGTCGCCGGCCGCGTGCCCGCCGCGATGAGTGAAACGGTCCGCACCGCGGTCCAGGAAGTGTTCATGGATGGCCTGCACAACGCGGTGTGGGCGGTGGTGGCCATCACCGCCGCAGCCGGCGTGGCAGCCGTGTTCCTGCTGCGCGGCACGGTGGCGGGGAGGGACGCCTTCGAGACGCAAGCTCCGGATGCTCATCGGGGAGAGGCGTCAGAGATCGAGCGTGAGGTTCCCGCCGGCACTGCGTGAGACGCAGGTCAGCATGGTCCCGGCCTCGCGTTCGGGCTCGGTCAGGATGTTGTCGCGGTGATCGATGTCGCCGGACAACGTCCTGACCTTGCATGTGCCACAGAAGCCTTGCTGACACGAGTACGGCACGGACGGCATCACCCGACGGATCGCGGCGAGCGCCGACTCGTCGGCGGCGACCGGGACCTGCGCACCCGTGGACGCCAGCGTCACCGTGAACGGTGAACCGTTCTCCACCGGTGGCGGGCTGAAGCGCTCATAGTGCAGTTCGATGTCCGCGCGGTCGGCCAGATGGCGGCGGAGGTTCTCCAGCATCGGGACCGGTCCGCAGCAGTACACGGCGAGATCGGCATCGGAATCCGGTACCGCCCCGACCAGTTCCGGCATGGTCGGGAGGCCGTGCTGATCGTCGGTGCGGATGGTGATGCGGTCGCCGAACCTCGCGACCTCGTCGAGGAACGGGATCGAGTCGGCGGAGCGGCCGGTGTAGATCATCGACCAGTCCAGCCCGAAACGTTCCGCCACCGCGAGCATCGGCAGGATCGGGGTGATGCCGATCCCGGCGGCGATGAAACGAATCCGGCGAGCCGGTGAGCCATGGCCAGGGACGGCCATCGGAAAGGCGTTGCGCGGTCCCTTGATCGACACCACGTCCCCGACCCTCAGGGCGTCGTGGACCTCGATCGAACCGCCGCCGCCGTCGGGGATACGACGCACAGCGATGCGGTAGTGCTCGCGGTCGGCGGTGTCGCCGCAGAGCGAGTACTCGCGCATCCGTCCGGACGGCAGCAGCACGTCGATGTGGGCACCGGCATGCCACGGCGGCAGCATTCCGCCCTCGGCGGCGGCGAGCGTCAACGCGATCACGTTCTCGTCATGCGCGACGACCTCGCGATCCACGATGCGCACCTGCGTGGTCCCGGGGTTGACCGGTGCCGGCCTCAACGGGGACAACGGGCGCCACGCGGGCCACCAGGCTCGCATGAACGCGGTGCCCACGGTGAGGATCGGATCGTGTCGCCACCGCCCGTAGAGATGCGGGGGCGGTTGGGTCAGACTCGTCGAATGCGGATGTGCGCGTTGGTTCATCGGACTTCCTCAGGCGACGTTGCGCGCGGCCGGCGACGACGCGAGATAGGCGACGGCCTGGGCGGTGCTGCCGATCTGCTCGGGACGGAACCCGGGGCGGAAGTAACTGAAGGTGGAGAAGACGATGCTCCGCAGCGGCGGGAGCACATTGGCGCGCACCCCGCGGTGGAACTGCCACTTCTTCTGGATGTAGTTGTACGACACCGAGGTGTCCTGCTTCATGATGAACCGGTAACCGCGCTGCACCAGGAACAGCAGGATCGGCAGGACCACGAGCATGGCGCGTCCGCGCCGCAGGTAGCTGTCCCCGAAGTAGGCCGCGACATCGTGTGCGACCGCGCGGTGTTCCACTTCCTCCGCGCCGTGCCACATGAACAGGTCGGCCATCGTCGGGTGCGCTCCGGCCTCGACCCAGTTGTTGTTCAACGCGAAATCGCCGAGCACCGCGGTGTAATGCTCGAGCGCCGCGATCAGCCACAGCCGTTCGACGAGGTGCTTGTGTCGGGCCTCGGTGGAACCGCCCGTCGCCGGACCGAGAACCCGGCGGAAGATCCACTCCATCTGCAACTGATACGGGCGCGGATCGATGCCGTGGTGATCGAGGAACTCCCAAAGCACGTGATCATGGGCCTCGGCGTGCATGGCCTCCTGGCCGATGAAACCCCGCATCCGGGAGGCGAGTTCCTCGTCGGCGACCAGCGGCAGCGCCTCGTTGTAGGTCTGTACGAACCAGCGCTCACCCTCCGGCAGAAGGAGATTCAGGACGCTGATGAAGTTCGACGCCACGGGGTGACCGGGAATCCAGTGCAGGGGCACGTTGTCCCAGTCGAAGGCCACATTGCGGGCGTGTAGCTCGACGGGTCCGGGATCGGCCTGGTCGGTCTGGGACAGATCAATACGCGGGCGTTCGACGGTGCTCATCCGGTGACCTTCTGTCGGGCGCCGATGCGCGACAACCACGGCGCGAAACGGTAGATGCGATAGCCGACCTTCGCCTCGGGTGTCACCGGGACGACGGCCTTGTTGTGCTCGACGGCCGAGACGATTTCGGCCGCCACGCGATCGGGGGTGAAGCCTCGGCGCTGGTAGAAGCGGTCCAGGCGATCCCGTTGCGTCTGTTCGGAATCGGAGTCGAGGCCGGCGATCGGCGTGGACGACACGATGTTGGTGTCGACGATGCCCGGGCAGATGGCGCTGACGCCGATGCGGTGTTCGGCGAGTTCGGCCCGCAGCGACTCGGAGAAGAGCAGGACACCGGCCTTCGACGCCGAGTACAACCCGAGGCTGCGAGACGGCGTGAAGGCCGCCGCCGACGAGACGTTGACGATGTGCCCGCCGACCCCGCGTTCCACCATCTGCCGACCGAACTCTCGGCTCCCGGTGATGACGCCGCGCAGGTTGACGTCGAGGAGTCGGTCGACCTGCTCGTCGGTGGCGGCGAGAGCGCCACCGGCCAAGCCGATTCCGGCGTTGTTGATCACGACGTCGGGCACGCCGTGCTGCTCCCGGACCGTCGCGGCGAAGGACACGAACGCCTCGGTGTCGGAGACATCGAGGAGATAGGCGTGCGCGACCGCCCCGGCGACCTTGCAGGCCTGCTCGGTTTCGGCGGCGGTGTCGAGGTTCCGGTCGGCGAGAACGAGTTCGCAACCGCGTTCGGCGAGCAGAAGCGCGGTCTCCCGCCCGATACCGCTACCGGCGCCGGTGATCACCACCAACTTCCCGGCGAGGGGTTTCGGTTCGGCGAACACCCGCAACCGTTCGACGGTCGGCGGCGCGTCGGTGCCGGTCTGTGCGGCGAGGAAGTCGAGGACCGTCTCGGTCAGGTAGTCGGGGTGGGTGTACGGCAGCCAGTGGCCGGTGGGGGTGTCGCGTCGCCACAACTTCGCCGCATAGTCCGGGGTGTTTTCGTAGATGGCCGGGCGCAGGGCGATGTCGCGTTCGTTGACCACCTGCAGGACCGGCACCGTCGTCGGACGCGGCTCCGGACGGATCAGTTTCTGGCGGATGTTGGCGCGGTACAACGCGAGTCCGGTGATCATGTCGCGGCGCAGGGTTCCGGCGACCACGACGTTCTCCGGTGGCGTGCCCTCGACGGTGTGTAGGAACTGCTTCCACGCCCGCGGATTCCCGAGCGCGGTCAGCAGGGCGTTCGGGAGGACGGGGAGATGGAACAGTCCCGTGTAGGCCGACGAGAGCGATTGCGTCGCAATGGTTCGCACGCGGTGCGGCGTCGGTCGGGTCAATCCCTCACGGAGCAACTGGCCGAGATGGTCGAGATTCGGTCCGGAGACCGAGACGAAGGAGGCGATGCGGGTGTGCGCACGCGGCCGGCTCACGGCCTCCCATGCCTGCACCGAACCCCAGTCGTGGCCGACGACATGGACGGGAACATCGGGGCTCACCGCTTCGGCGACGGCGAAGAGGTCGTCGGCGAGTTCGGCCAACCGGTACGCGGCCACCTCGCTGGGACGATCGCTCTCGCCGAAGCCACGGCAGTCGTAGGCCACCACGTGGTATCTCTCGGCCAGTCGGGGCGCGATATGCGTCCAGAGGTGGTGGGTGTCGGGCCAGCCGTGAACCAGCAGGACCGTCGGATTTCCCGGGTCGCCCAGTTCGAAGGTCGCCAGCGTGACGCCGTCGCCGGACACCGTCCCCCGCCGCCACTCGGGCCGCCCCTGCACTGCCTGTTCGGACATCCGTGTCACCTCGCTGTAGACCCCGATTGGAGTTACACGTTACCAACGGTTACACAAATGTCTAGACCCTCGTGTGAACCCGTCTCACCGCGGATTCCACGTGCACACGGGCTGAAAACCGGCGGGGTACCAAAAAGGCCCGGGTCGGTAAGACCCGGGCCCTTCGAGACGGCCTTCCCCTTTGAGACGGCTTCCGCAAGCTTTGGGCCACCTCAGGGGGCGAGGTGGCCGAGCCTGATCACTGCCGGTAGGACGACAGGAAGTTACCGATCCGCTCGACGGCCTCCTTGAGGTCCCTCGACCACGGCAGCGTGACGATGCGGAAGTGGTTGGTGTCGCCGAGGTTGAACCCGCTGCCCTGCACGACGAGGATCTTCTCCTGCAGCAGGAGATCCTGGACGAACAACTCGTCGTTGTGGATCTCGTGCACCTCGGGATCGAGGCGCGGGAAGGCGTAGAGGGCGCCCTTGGGCTTCACGCAGCTGACGCCGGGGATCTCGTTGAGCTTCTCCCAGGTGACGTTGCGTTGTTCGAAGAGCCGGCCGCCGGGGGAGACGAGCGCGTCGATGGACTGATAACCGCCGAGCGCCACCTGAATGGCATGTTGCCCAGGCACATTCGCGCACAGTCGGGTGGAGGCGAGGATGCCCATGCCCTCGATGAAGCCCTTGGCGTGGTCCTTCGGTCCGGTCATCACGACCCAGCCGGCGCGGTACCCGCACACCCGGTACGCCTTCGACAGGCCGTTGAAGGTCAGGCACAGCAGATCGGGAGCCAACGACGCGACGTTCACGTGCTCGGCGTCGTCGTAGATGATCTTGTCGTAGATCTCGTCGGCCAGGATCAGCAGCGAATGCTGACGGGCCAGTTCGACGAGCTGCTGCAGGACTTCGCGTGAGTAGACCGCACCCGTCGGGTTGTTGGGGTTGATGATGACGATCGCCTTGGTGCGATCGGTGATCTTCGACGCGATGTCGGCGATGTCGGGGTTCCAGCCGTTCGCCTCGTCGCAGCGGTAGTGGACAGGGGTGCCGCCGGAGAGCGAGGTCATCGCCGTCCAGAGCGGGTAGTCCGGTGCCGGGATCAGGACCTCGTCGCCGTCGTTCAGCAGCGCCTGCATGGTCATCGTGATGAGCTCGGAGACACCGTTGCCCAGGATGACGTCGTCGACGTCGAAGAAGGGGAAGTCGGGGATCAGCTCGTACCGCGTGACCACCGAACGACGAGCGGACAGCACACCGGCGGACTCGGAGTATCCCTGCGAGTACGGGAGCGCATGGATCATGTCGCGCATGATCACGTCGGGTGCCTCGAACCCGAACAAAGCCGGGTTGCCGATGTTCAGCTTGAGGATGCGATGGCCCTCCGCCTCGAGCCGCTGCGCGTGCGCGTGTACGGGTCCGCGGATCTCGTAACACACGTTCTGCAGCTTGAGCGACTGCTCGAGCGGCTTGAGGTTCTGGTTCAGATGCGACACATGGGGCCTACTCACGGGTTCAATTGTCGCAGCCGGATGCAAATGGGTTTCCGCCAGTGCTGTCCGACCGTGGTCCAGCGCACGAAAAACGGGCCCCGACCGTGGTGGTCGGAGCCCGTTTCGGTACTGCTGTGACTACTTGTGGCCGGGCCGCTTCTTGCCGGCCGCGATGCCGAAGCCCTTGGCCTTCGACGCCCCGGTCTCGGCGATGGTCCGGGCGTCGCCCGAGCCGTTGTCCGACGGGGTCGGGACCTCGGTCCCGTTCGTCTCGGCCGGTGCCTCGGCCACCGGTGCTTCAGCTGCCGGTGCTTCAGCTGCCGGGGTCTCCTCGACCTCGGGTGCCTCGGCGGGCGCTTCGGCTTCCGGGGCTGCCTCGGGAGCGGGGGTGGCCTCTGCGGGGGCTGCAGCAGGTGCCGCGGCCTTCGGAGCGGCCTTGCTCGCGCCACCGGGGCGCTTCTTGCCCGCGGCCATGCCGAAGCCCTTGGCCTTGGCCGGCTTCTCCTCGGTCAGCACCGCAGCCGAACCGCCCTGGGGCGCCTCGGCCGCAGGCTCGGCCTCGGTTGCCGGTGCCTCGGCGGCCGGTGCCTCGGTCTCCGATGCCTCGGCGGCAGATGCCTCCGCGGCGGGAGCTGCTGCCGGAGCCTCCGCGGCCGGCTTGGGAGCGGCCTTGCCGATCCCGCCCGGACGCTTCTTGCCCGCAGCCATACCGAAGCCCTTGGCCTTGCCCGGCTTCTCTTCCGTCGCAGCAGCGACCGATGTGCCCGTCGCGGCAGCGACCGATGTGTCCGTGGCCGCGGTGGTCGCCGACTCGGTGTCGACGGTCGGGGCGGCATCGGGTGCCGACTCCGCCTCGTCGACCTTGTTCTCGGCGGGGGCGGTCACACCGGCGTCGGCTGCTGCCGCGTTCGGGGTGGCCGTCTTCTGCCCGGGACGCTTGCCCGCAGCCATGCCGAAGCCCTTGGCCTTGGCCGGCTTCGCCTCTGCCGGTGCCTCGGCCTTCACGGCCTCCGACGACTCGGCTTCGGCGGGTGCAGGAGCTGCGGACGCAGCAGGCTTGCTCGCCGCCGCGCCCGGCTTCTTGCCGCCCTTCATGCCGAAGCCCTTGGACGCGGGCTTCTTCTCGGCAGGAGCCTCCGCAGGCGCCTCGGTCTTGGCTGCGGCACCGGGCTTCTTGCCGCCCTTCATGCCCAGTCCGACCTTCGGCTTCGGAGCTGCCTCGGTGGTCGCCGTCGCGGTCGCGGCGGCTGCGGCCGGGACCTTCTCGGGCTCGGGTTCCGGCTCCGGCTCGGGAGCACTCGGACGCGGTCCGAGGTAACGGCCGCCGAGCTTGACCTCGGTCTTGCCGCGCTTCACCGAATCGAGGAGCAGCTGGGCGACGTCGACGACCTCGACCTTGCCTTCGGACTCGGTGCCACTGGTCCGGGCGGTCACGCCGTCGGTCAGCATCACGCGACAGAACGGACAGCCGGTCGCGACCTTCTTGACCTCGCCGGTGGTGTCGCTGTGTCCATTGGGCCCGCTCGCTGCGCTCCCGGCGCCCAGCGTGTCGAGCGCCTCGTCGACCCGGTCGATGTTGATGCGCTTGCCGATCTGCTCTTCCATCCACATGCGGGCACCACCGGCACCACAGCACATGGACCGTTCGCCGTGACGCGGCATCTCGGTGAGAGTCGATCCGGCCGCACCCATCAGTTCACGCGGGGCGTCGTAGACCTTGTTGTGACGGCCTAGGTAGCACGGGTCGTGGTAGGTGACGCCCTCGCCGAGCGGGGCGACCGGCACGAGGCGCTTCTCGCGGACCAGACGGTTCAGCAGCTGCGTGTGGTGGACGACCTCGTACTTGGCGCCCAGCTGCGGGTACTCGTTGCCCAGCGCGTTGAAGCAGTGTGCACAGGTGACGACGACCTTCTTGCGCTGCTCGGGAGCGGTCGAGAAGACCTCGCCCAGCATCTCGATGTTCTGCTGCGCGAGCATCTGGAAGAGGAACTCGTTGCCGGCGCGTCGTGCGGAGTCACCGGTACAGGTTTCGCCCTCGCCGAGGACCATGAAGTTGACCGCGGCCATGTCGAGGAGCTCGGCGACGGCCTTGGTGGTCTTCTTCGCGCGGTCCTCGTAGGCGCCGGCGCAACCGACCCAGAACAGGTACTCGAAGCCCTCGAACGACTCGACATCCTTGCCGAAGACCGGGATCTCGATGTCCATCTCGTCGATCCAGGCGGTCCGCGCGGAGGCGTTCTGACCCCACGGGTTGCCCTTGTTCTCGAGATTCTTGAACATGCCGGCCAGCTCGGTCGGGAAGTCCGACTCGATCAGCACCTGGTAGCGACGCATGTCGAGGATGTGGTCGACGTGCTCGATGTCGACCGGGCACTGCTCGACGCAGGCACCACAGGTGGTGCAGCTCCACAGGGTCTCGGTGTCGATGACCGCACCCAGCGCCTCGGGATCGAATTCACCGTCGGCCGACTCGATGCCCTCGCCGCCGCCGATCCGGCCCTTGGACTCGCCGACCAGCTGGCGGGAGGCCTCGGCACGTGCGGCCTCGGGGATCGCGTTGAGCTTGTCCTCGAGGACGTTGCCCTCGGCGTCGACCAGACCGACCTCGTCGCCGCCCATGTCCTTGCGGCCGCCGGCCAGCAGGTACGGGGCCTTGGCGTTGCCGTGGTCGCGCAGCGACATGATGAGCAGCTTCGGGGACAGCGGCTTGCCGGTGTTCCAGGCCGGACACTGCGACTGGCAGCGGCCACACTCGGTACAGGTGCTGAAGTCGAGCCAACCCTTCCAGGAGAAGTCCTCGATTTTGCCCGCACCGAAGGCGTCGACGTCCGGGTCGGCGGTCTCCATGTCGAGGACCTTGCCCTGGCTCATCATCGGCTTCGCGGCACCGAGGGCGACCCCGCCGTCCTGCTCGCGCTTGAAGTAGATGTTGAAGAAGGCCGAGAAGCGGTGCCACGCAACGCCCCAGTCGGTGTTCAGGCCGACGACGGCCAGCCACACCATGCCGCTCATCAGCTTGATGACCGCGAAAATCGACACCAGGGTCGGCGACGCGGGCAGGATCTTCGCCACGTTCATGGTGAAGAAGTCCGAGTAGGCGTTGGCGTGACCGTAGGTCGCGATCTTCGACGCCTTCACCAGGATCATGCCCAGACCCTCGAGCAGGACGACGGCCTCGACGAAGTAGGCCGCACCGAAGCGGGAGCCGGAGAACCGGGAGATGCGCTCGGGGACGCGCGGATGGTTGAGCTGGCGGATCACGATCAGGGTGATGATGCCGACCACGGTGCCGATGCCCAGCAGCTCGTCCCAGAGGTGCCACGCGAAGGTGTCACCGAAGACGGGCCAGTGGAAAGTCGGGTCGATCGACTGGCCGTAGGCCTCGAACCACAGCAGGGCGCCGCCCATGAAGCCGATCATGACCAGCCAGTGGGCCCAGCCCACCGTCCGGAACTTGACCATTCGGGTGTGGGCGATGAATTCCTTGATCATCGTCCCCAAGCGCGGAATCACCGGCCAGAATCGGGAACCGTCGACCTTCTGGCCGAGTTTGATCGTGCGGAACATCCGCACCACTCCGCCGAGGAACAGGTACCAACAGAAGAGGCTGATCACCGCTGCTGTGGTGCCGATGGCAATCGTCGTGGCTGTCACGGGCGCGTACCGGCCTTTCGTCTAGGTCGTCCCGCCACCGGAGGAAGCGCACAAAGTGCGCAGGGCTGCCCCCACGGAGCGGTGTACTACAGGTAACCGTAATTCTTCGCGCCGGTGGCGCGCTGCCAAGGTTGGCCTAATTCTTGCTGGTCTAAACTCACACCGAATGATACTCGCCAGTAACTTACTGTCGAGTCAGGGTGGGGAGGATCCCAAATCGCCCCTCGGGCCGCTCCGGGGTCAGCGGACGTGGGCCACTTTCTCGAGCTCCTCGAGGGCGGTGTCCAGGTGTGTCAGCAGTCGTTGCAGGCTCGGGACCTGCGCGCGAGCGCCGATCAGCCCGAAGTTGATGTGTTCGGCCGTGCTGGTCACCGTGATGTTCAACGCCAGGCCCTCCATCGCGATGGAGACCGGGTAGAGGCCGTCGAGTCGAGCACCATTCCAGTACAGGTGCTCCGACGGTCCCGGCACGTTGCTGATGATGATGTTGAACTGTGGCGGCACGTACTGGACGAAGCCGGGGATGGTCGCGAAGGCGAGCGGCGCGAAATTGGCCGCGCCGAGCGCGAGTGCCTGCAAGGGTTTCAGGCCGCGGACGACGTTCTTGGCCTGCCGGGCCGACGCGACGACCGAGTTCAGCCGGCGTTCGGGGTCGGGCTGGTCGGTGGCCAGGTCGACCATGATCGCGGTGACGGCGTTTCCGTCTTTCTCCTCGTCGGTGTGCATCGACACCGGCACCGCGGCGACCAGCGGGGAGTCGGGCAGAGCGTCCTGATCGACGAGGTATGACCGAAGTGCGCCCGAACACATCCCCACGACGACGTCGTTGAGTGTGATGTCCAGGGCGTCGGCGACCGCGCGCAGCCGACCGAGTTCCCATTGCTGGGCGGCGAACCGCCGCGCACTGCCGATCGCCACGTCCAGGATGGTTCGCGGCGCGCGGGACACCGGCGGCACAAAGTCCGGTTCCCGCACGCCGGCGAGTGCCACCTTGACGGCCGCCGGGCCGAGGCCGGCGATCTGTAGCCCGGTATCTGCGAGCCCGGACAGCCGTCCGCGCAACGACGTAGCCGGTCGGGGACGCTTCTGGCCGACGAGGGCCGGATCCCACGGCGCGGATGCGGATCTGTCGTCAGGGTCGGGCGAGAGCATGCGCTGCAGGAGGCGAAGTGCTGACACGCCGTCCACGATCGAGTGATGGATTTTGGTGTAGATCGCGACCCGGCCGTCCTCGAGCCCCTCGATGATGTGCAGCTCCCACATCGGGCGGTAACGGTCGAGAAGCGCGCCGTGACTGAGTGAGACGTATCGCAGCAGTTCCCGGATGCGCCCCGGCCTGGGGAGAACCGTGCGCCGGACGTGATAGTCGTAGTCGATCTCGGCGTCGTAGGCCCAGGCGAAGTTGCCCAGCATGGTGACCGGCGGGGCCGGGCGCTTGCGGAACAGCGGATGGACCTCGGCGCACGAGGAGAACGCCTCGAGGACCTCTTCGACGAGTTCGGTCGCCGACTGGCCCTCGCGCGGCACGAACAGTTGAAGCCCGCCGACGTGCATCGGCTGCTCACGTGTCTCGGCGAGGAGGAACATCGACGAGGTCACCGGCATGTACTGCATGCACACTCTCTTCCACGGTTGTCGGATGCGCGGGTGTCGGATACGCGTCGGGGCTGAGCGCAGCAGATGAGTTCAGTATCGGTCCGGCGTCACGGGAGCGGCGTCGAATGGTGATCTTGGGTGAGATGCGTTCGTACACCTAGGTTGTACAGGTGAGGTCCGCCGCTAGTCTCGTCGCACCGGTGTTGCTGGTGGTGCTGTTGGTCGTCGAACTGTGGATCACCGTTGCGGCCACCTGGATGTACGTCGTGGCCGGTGGCCGGGTTCTCGACGCCGAGCAGGTGCCGCACGGGTCGACGCTACTGGTGCTCGGTTCACTGGTGGAGGACGGCGTTCCCGGTGACTATGTCCGCGGCCGGCTGGACGTCGCGGCCGAGCTGTACCGGGATGGGCGAGTCGTACTAATCATCAACTCCGGCAACGGTTCTCCCGTTGCCGGCGACGAACCGGCGGTGATGCGGAGCCATCTCGAAGCTGCGGGGGTCCCGGCGCAGGTCATGGTCGACGACCCGCTGGGACTCGACACCGCGGCGAGCTGCCGTCGCGCCCGGGAGGTGTTCGGCGCGGAGGGGTTGGTCATCGTCACGCAGGACTTCCATCTCGAGCGTGCCATCGCGCTATGCCGCGGTGAGGGCGTCGATGCCCGCGGCGTCGAAGCCGAATGTGATTGCCCCACATGGACACTGGTGCGCAATCACATCCGCGAGGCGGTGTTCGCCGGCCCGAAGGCGGTGCTCAGCCGGATAAGCTGAGAGCTGGCTTCGATACGGCTCGTCGCAGGCTCCTCGCC
>NZ_JSYC01000148.1:25406-25523 GCF_054823965.1 Gordonia sp. GN26
CGATGCGGGCTTCTTCTCGGCCGGTGCCTCGGCAGGAGCCTCCGCGGGCGCCGACGCGGCGGCCGGTGCCGCAGCCGCAGCGCCCGGCTTCTTGCCGCCCTTCATGCCGAAGCCCTT
>NZ_JSYC01000032.1:0-15358 GCF_054823965.1 Gordonia sp. GN26
GGCGTTGGACACGTCACCGGTGCCGGCCTCGCCCTTGGAGCGGATCATCGCCGCACCCTCGGTGATACGGCGCAGCGCCTCACCCAGGTTGGTCGCACCGCACACGAACGGCACGGTGAACGCCCACTTGTCGATGTGGTTGGAGTAGTCGGCCGGGGTCAGGACCTCGGACTCGTCGACGTAGTCCACGCCCAGGCTCTGCAGGATCTGCGCCTCGACGAAGTGACCGATGCGTGCCTTCGCCATGACCGGGATCGAGACGGCCGAGATGATGCCGTCGATCATGTCCGGATCGCTCATCCGCGAGACACCGCCCTGGGCGCGGATGTCGGCGGGAACGCGCTCGAGAGCCATCACGGCCACTGCGCCGGCGTCCTCGGCGATCTTCGCCTGCTCGGGGGTGACCACGTCCATGATCACGCCGCCCTTGAGCATTTCGGCCATTCCCCGCTTGACCCGGGCAGTGCCCTGTCCGACCTCGGGAACGGTCGCGCCGTTGTGACTCACTGATTTCTCCTCATGTCGCTGTCTCGGCGTGCCGCAGCCGATCCCCCTTCGGCGGACCCCGCGGCAGCGTGGGACCAGTCTAGGTCAGCCGGCGAAATGCCCTGGTACCAGGATCACTCGCCCTGGCCCGGTGTGACGCGTTCGATGATCTCGAAGTACGTCGGCGGCGACGCGTGGCCGCCCAGCCGCAACCACCGGACCAGTCGCCGTTCGGCGAGGGCTCGGGTGTCGCGTACCGCGTCGTTGTAGAACCGGCGGGCCATCATCACCCGCGTCTCGGCGTCGGCGAGCTCGATGACCAGCGCCGGAGACCGGCCGGAGGCGTCGGTGCGGGCCAGCGCCGACGACAGCGCGTTCTCGGCGTCTTCGCGTGCCTCGGGCGCTGCCCGTTCGGCGCGGTCGGCCAGTGCGGTCAGCTCGGAACCCGGCAGCTCCGCGGCGATGGCCCGCACGACGACGGCGCGCCGGTCGAGACCGGCGTAGAGGGACTGCCGGGCGAGGTCGACGCGCACGTTGAGGCGGTCGAGGCGATTGGCGGTGTGATAGGCCCAGCCGACGGCCAGCAGGACCGCGACGATCCCGAGGACGATCCAGGTCGCCATCAGTCCGACACCACCACCGGGCCGGCACCGACGGTCACGGTGTCGTAGACGCGGAGGATCTGGTCGGCCACGCGTGACCAGTCGTATTTGTCGGCGCGCACACGTCCCCGGGCGACGAGCTGCTCGCGCGCCTCGTCGTCGGAGAGCAGCGAGATGATGCCCGCCGCGAGCTGATCCGGCGAACCGGTGTCGACGAGCTTGCCCGCCCGGCCGTCGTCGAGGACGCGCCGGAAGGCGTTCAGCGAGCTGGCGATCACTGCGGCACCGGCGGCCATCGCCTCGACGAGGACGATGCCGAAGCTCTCGCCACCGAGGTTGGGGGCGCAGTAGACGTCGGCGGAGGCCAGGGCGCGCGCCTTGGTGGCGTCGTCGACCTGCCCCAGGAAGACGAGGTGGTCGGCGAGGGTTCCCGCACGCCGTCGCAGGGCGGCCTGGTTACCGCCGCCGACGACGAGCACGCGCACATCCGGGAACTTCTCCACCACGGACGGCAGCGCGCGCATCAGGATGTCGATGCCCTTGCGGGGTTCGTCGAAGCGGCCGAGGAACAGGATGGTGCCGCCGGGGTGCGGGTAGCCGTCGAGCGGCTTGGCGTTGGCGAAGCCGGCGACGTTGATGCCGTTGGGGATCTCCACGGCATCGGAGCCCAGCGACTCCATCTGCCAGCGCCGGGCCAGTTCGGAGACCGCGATCTTGCCGGCGATACGTTCGTGGTAGGGGCGCAGGATGCCCTGGAAAGCGCTGAGCCACAGTGACTTCGACGTCGCGGTGTGGAAGGTCGTGACGATCGGGCCGGAGGCCACCATCAACGAGAGCATCGAGATCGACGGCGAGTTGGGTTCGTGGACGTGCAGGACGTCGAAACCGTTCTCGGCGATCCAACGACGCAGTCGCAGATAGCCTTTCGGGCTGAAGTTCACCCGCGACACCGACCCGTTGTACGGGATGGCCAGCGACGGCCCGGCACGCACGACGTACTCGGGCAGTTCGGTGCGGCGCGACGCCGGGGCGAGGACGCTGACCTCGTGACCGCGGTCGATGAAGACGTGTGCGAGTTCGGTGACGTGCGCCTGCACACCGCCGGGGACGTCGAACGAATAAGGGCAGATCATCCCGATTCTCATGCAGCTCCCCCGGTTCCGTTCATCCGTGCCTTCTGCCGATCGGTCCAGTCGGCTTCCCAGAGCGGTTGCAGCATGTGCCAGTCGGCGGGATGTGCGGCGATGTTCGCGGCGAACGCGTCGGCGAGCGCCTGGGTCGCGGCCTCCACACCGCCGGAGACGTCGATCTCCTCGCCGACGCTCATCGACGAGTAGGGCGCCTCCTCGAACCAGTGGTGGGCCGGGAACAGGGCCGCGCCGGTCTCGATCGCCAGCCGCGCCGATCCGGCCGGCATCCGGGTGCGTTCACCGAAGAAGGTGACCGGTACGCCATGGCGGGCGAGGTCGCGCTCCCCCAGCAGGCAGACGATCCCACCGGCCCGCAGACGGTCGGCGAGCACCCCGAACGGCGGCTGCTCACCACCGCTGAGCGGGAAGATCTCGAACCCCAGCGACTCGCGGTACTCGACGAACCGGTTGAACAGCGACTCCGGCTTGAGCCGTTCGGCGACCGTCGCGAACTTCCCGTAGTGCTGGACCAGCCAGACGCCGGCCATGTCCCAGTTACCGGTGTGCGGCAGGGCGAGCACCACGCCCTTACCCCGCGACACGGCGGCGTCGAGTCGGGTGTGGTCGGCCTCGGGCAGGTTCCCGGTCGACGCCACGGTCGCTCGGTCCTGGGCGGGCAACCGGAAGGCCTCGCACCAGTACCGCGCATAGGAACGCACCGCATCTGCGACCAACTCGTCGGGCACGTCGGCGGGGTCGGCGACCCCGATCACCCGGGCCAGGTTGCGGCGCAACTGTTCCGGACCGCCGTTGCGGCGTCCGGCGACTCCTGCGGCGCGGTCGAACACGGTGCGGGCGGCACGCTCCGGCGCGTACCGCACCGCCGCCCAGCCGGCCCGGTACCCCAGGTCGGCGGCGAGTGCGGCGAGGTCGGTCATCGTGACTCGGCGGGCGGGGTCGGGCCGTCGGTGTCGGCGGGGCCGGAATCGGCAGACGCGGAATCGGCGGACTCGGGTTCTGCCTTCAGCGGGATCAGGTCGCGCGCACCCGGCGAGTTCGAGATCGACCACATGCGCTGGCCGACGGTGATCACACTGCCGACGGCGAGCAGCCACATGGCCACGTGGACCGCCCACGGCAGGCCGAGGCCGGTGAGGCCGGTACCGACGAGCACGATGATGAGCCGGTCGGGGCGCTCGATGAGGCCGCCGTCGCCGTAGAGGCCGCTCGCCTCGGCGCGGGCCTTCGCGTACGAGATCACCTGCGAGGTGACCAGGCAGATCAGGGTCGCGATCAGGAGCAGGCGGTGGGGTTCGGTGACGGTGCACCACCACACGAGACCGGCGAAGATCGCGCCGTCGGCGATGCGGTCACAGGTGGCGTCGAGCACCGCGCCGAAGCGCGTCCCGCCGCCGCGGGCGCGGGCCATCGCACCGTCGAGCATGTCGAACATGACGAACAGCCAGATGACCAGGGTGCCCACGAACAGGTGCCCCATCGGGAACAGCGTGAGCGCGGCCGCCACGCTCGCCACGGTCCCGATCACGGTCATGCTGTCCGGCGTGAGGCCGGTGCGCAGCAGCGCCCGCCCCATCGGCAACGTCACCTTCGAGACCGACGCCCGACCCAGAATGCTCAGCATCCGCGAGCTCCCCCCTCAGTCATCGAGACGCTGCCACGCCTCGGCGAGCAGTCCCCGGGTGTCGCGCAGCAGCTGCGGCATCACCTTGGTCTCGCCGACGATGGTGATGAAGTTCGCGTCGCCCATCCAGCGGGGCACGATGTGCTGGTGCAGGTGCTCCGACAACGAGCCGCCGGCGGCATAGCCCAGGTTGAGTCCCACGTTGAAGGCATTCGGATTCGAGACCGCCTTGATCGTGCGGATCATCCGCTGGGTGAACGCCATCAGCTCGGACGACTCGGCGGGCGTCAGATCCTCGAGGTCGGCGACCTGGCGGTACGGGACCACCATCGTGTGCCCGGGGTTGTACGGGTACAGGTTGAGCACCGCGTACACCGACTCGCCGCGCGCGACGATCAGCCCGTCCTCGTCGGACATCGTCGGGATGTCGAGGAAGGGGTGGCCGGTCTTGGCCGCCGGCTGCGGGTCGGCGATGTAGGTCATCCGGTGCGGACTCCACAGCCGCTCCAGACGATTCCCGACCCCGACGCCCTCGTCGCGGATCTCGCCGCGTGCCTCAGTCATCGACGGCCCCCACGGTGCCGAGCTTCGCCTCCAGGAGTTCCTTGGTCGGCGACTCGTTGCGCCTGCTGCCCACCCAGTCGGTGATGGCCGCGATCGCGGCACCCACCGGGACACCGTTGATCTGCGAACCGTCGCGGAACCGGAAGCTCACGGCGTGCGCCTCGACGTCGCGTTCGCCGGCGAGCAGCATGAACGGCACCTTGCCGGTGGTGTGGTTGCGGATCTTCTTCTGCATGCGGTCGTCGGAATGGTCGACCTCGGCGCGGACACCGGCGGCACGCAGCGCGTCGACGACACCCTGCAGGTGATCGGCGAATGCGTCGGCGACCGGGATGCCCATCACCTGGACCGGCGACAGCCAGGCCGGGAAGGCGCCCGCATAGTGCTCGGTGAGCACGCCGAAGAACCGCTCGATGGACCCGAACAGGGCGCGGTGGATCATCACCGGGCGCTGCTTGGTGCCGTCGGGGCCGGTGTACTCCAGTTCGAAGCGCTCCGGCAGGTTGAAGTCGAGCTGGATCGTCGACATCTGCCAGGTGCGGCCGAGCGCATCCCTGGCCTGCACCGAGATCTTCGGTCCGTAGAACGCGGCGCCGCCCGGATCGGGCACGAGGTCGAGGCCCGAGGCCTCGGCGACCTCGGCGAGCGTGTTGGTCGCCTCTTCCCACACCTCGTCGGAGCCGACGAACTTCTTCGGGTCCTTGGTCGACAGTTCGAGGTAGAAGTCGTCGAGGCCGTAGTCCTTGAGCAGGCCCAGGACGAAGTTGAGGATCGACGTCAGCTCGTCGCGCATCTGCTCGCGGGTGCAGTAGATGTGCGCATCGTCCTGCGTCATGCCGCGCACCCGGGTGAGGCCGTGGATCACGCCGGACTTCTCGTAGCGATAGACCGATCCGAACTCGAACATCCGTAGCGGCAGTTCACGATACGAACGCCCGCGGCCACGGAAGATCAGGTTGTGCATCGGGCAGTTCATCGGCTTCAGGTAGTAATCCTGGCCGGGCTTGCGCACCTCGCCGTTCTCGTCGATGTCGGCGTCGACGTGCATGGGCGGGAACATCCCGTCGCGGTACCAGTCGAGGTGACCGGAGACCTCGTAGAGGTGTCCCTTGGTGATGTGCGGCGTGTTGACGAACTCATACCCCGCGGCGACGTGGCGTGCCCGTGAATAGTCCTCCATCTCCTTGCGGATGATGCCGCCCTTGGGATGGAAGACCGGCAGGCCCGAGCCGAGTTCGTCGGGGAAACTGAACAGGTCGAGTTCGGCGCCGAGCTTGCGGTGGTCGCGCTTCTCCGCCTCGGCGAGCAGCTCGAGATGGGTGTCGAGGGCCTCCGCGGACTCCCACGCGGTGCCGTAGACGCGCTGGAGGTCGGCGTTGTCCTGGTCGCCGCGCCAGTAGGCGGCCGACGAGCGGGTCAGCTTGAACGCGGCGATGTACTTGGTGGTCGGCACGTGCGGGCCGCGGCACAGATCGCACCAGATGCGTTCGCCGGTACGCGGGTTGAGGTTGTCGTAGACGGACAGCTCGCCACCGCCGACCTCCATCACCTCGGCGTCGTCGGCGGCGCCCTTGTCGTCGATCAGCTCGAGCTTGAACGGCTCGTTCGCCAACTCGACGCGTGCCTCGTCCTTCGACTCGTAGACGCGGCGCGAGAAACGTTGACCGGACTTGATGATCTGCTTCATCTTCTTCTCGAGGGCCTTGAGGTCCTCGGGCGTGAAGGGTTCGGCGACATCGAAGTCGTAGTAGAAGCCGTCCTTGATGGGCGGGCCGATGCCCAGCTTGGCGTCGGGGAACAGGTCCTGGACCGCCTGCGCGAGCACATGCGCGCACGAGTGCCGGATGACGCTGCGTCCGGCCTCGGTGTTGGCCGCCACGGGCTCGACCTCGGCGTCCTCGGCGGGCGCCCAGGACAGGTCGCGCAGGTCGCCGGAGGCGTCGCGGACCACGACGATCGCCTCAGGGCCCTTGTTGGGCAGGTCGTGGTCACGGAGTGCGGTGCCCGCGGTAGTTCCAGCCGGCACACGGATCGTGGCTGGGCTGGTCACCTGGACGTCGTCGGGCACGGGACGCTCCTCGTATAGTTTCGGACACGCGAAGTACGCGTCCGGGCGGACGTTTGCGACTCCGATGGTATCCGCGTGTCATCCCGACCGGCCGTACCCCTCCTCTCCCGGCGCGCGGCGCGGCCCGGGAAAGCCGATCAGGAGAAGATGGGGCTGGCGAGCCACTGATAGTCGAGGTTCACCCAGCCGGCCGCCGTGTGCAGTGCTCCCAGGAGCCAGAGCGTTCCCACGACGATGACGAAGGTGCCGATCCAGAACACCGATTGCACCGACCAGTGCTGCCGGCCGATCCACTCCATCCAGGCGTCGTACTTCGCCCGGGCGAACTTGAGGAGCCGGTGAGCCCAGTCGAATTCCGACGCCAGGATCCCGAGGCCGAGGAAGACGATGAGCCAACCGGGCCCCGGGTACGGGATGGTGACGATGCCGCACAGCAACACGATCGTGCCGACGACGGCGACCGCGATGCGGTATACGCGATGCCAGCGCGGATTGGACCTCACCACGTACCGGCGATGACGCGCGCGGACCCGCAGGCGCTTCCACCACGACTCCGCCATGTTCCCCCTACATCGGACCCGTCAATGTCAAAAGTCGGGTCCAGGCTACCGAAGGCAGGCGTGTACGCCCGGGCACGCATTCCTACGCGCGGTACCGGAGCCCGTCCAGCAGCAGCGCGACCAGTCGGGTCGCGGTCTCGCTGTCGCTGCCGGGAAACGGGACACACAGGTTCGCGATCGCCCCGAGCAGGTCCAGCGGGGCGACTGCGACGTCCGCGCGAATCTCACCTGCGTTCGCCGCATTCTCCAGCAGCGCACCGAGCGCGGGCGCCGCGTGGGAATGGAAGTACTCCGGGAGGGACGAGTACGCGGGATCGCCCGAGTGCAGCGCGCTCGCGAGACCGCGTTTGGTCTGCAGGAACTCGCGGTACCTCTGCACCCACATCTCGAGGGCCTCCCCCGGCGCGTACTGCTCCGCGAGCGGACCCGCGGCGGCCACACACTCATCCAGTTCGTGACGGAAGACCGCGGCGACGAGGTCGGAGCGCAGCGGGAAGTGCCGGTACAGCGTCGCGGTTCCGACGCCGGCGCGTGCGGCGATCGACCGCACGCTGACATCCACTCCGTGAGCGGCGAACTCCTCTTTCGCCGCAGCCAGCAGGGCATCGACGTTGCGCTGGGCATCAGCACGGGGCATGGGCCTGTGTCCTCGCTGTCAGATCTCCGGGTTGATAAGTGGGACACTGTCCCATATCGTTAATCGGGACAACATTCCACTTCTATCGTCGCACAGCATCCCACCGGGTGCGGACAAGGAGAGCGACATGCAGCACCGCACGTTGGGTCGAACCGGAATCCAGGTCAGCCCGTATGCACTGGGCGCGATGATGTTCGGCCAGGCCGGCAACCCCGACCACGCGGACTCGATCCGCATCATCCACAAGGCACTCGACGCCGGCATCAACGTCATCGACACGGCCGACATGTATTCCGGTGGCGAGTCGGAGGAAATCGTCGGCAAGGCCATCAAGGGGCGCCGCGACGACCTGGTCATCGCGACCAAGTTCGGCCTGCCGATGGGCGACGACCCGAACCGGCGAGGCGGTTCCCGTCGATGGATCACGACCGCCGTCGAGAACTCCCTACGACGCCTGGGCACCGACCACATCGACCTCTATCAGATGCACCGCCCCGATCCGTCGACCGATCTCGGTGAGACCCTCTCCGCCCTCACCGATCTCGTCCGTGCCGGCAAGATCCGCGCCTTCGGCACCTCTGCCTTCCTCGCCTCCGACATGGTCGAAGCGCAGTGGTTGGCGCGCGAACGCGGCCTGGAGTCCCCGAGCACCGAGCAGCCGAACTACTCGATCCTCGACCGCGGGATCGAACGCGAGATCCTCCCCGTGGCAGAACAACACGGCATGGGGGTGCTGGTGTGGAGTCCCCTCGCCCAGGGGTTGCTCACCGGCCGCGTGCGCAAGGGCCAGCCCATCGACCTGCGACGGGCACAGCGGTTCACCCACCTCAGCGACGAACGCCGCATCGATGTCGTCGAACGGCTCATCTCGCTCGCCGAGCAGTCCGGCATCAAACTCACCCACCTGGCCATCGCCTTCACCATCGCCCATCCCGGCGTGACCTCGGCCATCCTCGGACCACGCACGATGGCCCACCTCGACGACTATCTCGCGGGTGCCGGCCTGGCGCTCGGCGACGACATCCTCGACGAGATCGACCGGATCGTCGAACCGGGCACCGATGTGGGACGACTCGACATGGCTTACGACCCGCCGGCACTCCACGATCCGGCACTTCGCCGACGCGCCGACGGCAATCGCGCCGCGTCTCCCGCGACGGCGGCCTGACGGACCACCGGCCCCTCAGGCGACCGCGACGACGTCCTCCGGGCCGAGCGACTCGTCAACGGGAGGTCGGCGATCCCGTTTCCGACGCCCGGCCAGCAGGGTCGCCACGACGGTCACTGCGAGCATCAACGGGTAACAGCCGGCGTAGAGGAGGACCAGTGCGTGGCCGACCGGGCCCGGGTCGGTTGCCCTCGGCATCATGAACAGCCCCAGCGAGATCGCGTGATCCGATGTCAGATACGGCCCGCTGTCCCACCAGTGCCGCCACCAGGTGAAGGTCAGCGCGACGACGCCGGCAGGCACGAGCCAGTACCACCAGGACCACCGCGAGCCGCCGTGACGCAGGGCGAGGTCGAAGGTCACCAGCAGCAACGGCACGCACCACACCCAGTGGTGCCCCCACGCGAACGGCGACACCGCACACATCGTCATCCCCACGATCGTCGCGGCCAGGAGCGCTTGCGACATCCGCCGGGCGACAACCGCGGCCCACAGACCGAGTACCGCGACCACCAGTGCCGCGGGGACCCACAACCACGACGGCGCCTCGAAGACCGGCCCACCCGGGCCGGGATGGGTGAACCGCCGGACATCGAGGTGCGCCAGCATCTGCGACCCGAATCCGCGGACCGACTGGTTGGCAGGCGAATCGGCACGGCCGATGCGGGCGGAGTCGAACAGGTGACGAGCCCAGTACGCCCGCGCATCCGACCCGATGACGAGAAACCCGATTGCAACCGTGCCACCGAAGGTGATGATCGCGGTGGCCGCCGCGCGCCACTGCCGGGTGAGGAGCAGGTAGATGACAGCGAACAGCGGCATCAGCTTGAGTCCGGCGGCGATCCCGATTGCGATCCCCCGCCACCGCGAGTCGGCGCGCAGGAACACCAGGTCGGTCAGGATCAGCGCCATGATCACGAGATTGACCTGGCCGAGCCAGATGGTGGTCCGCACGGGCTCGACTGCGGTCACCGCGACGGAGAACAGCACCGCGAACCCGGCCAGGCGGGCATCCCACCGGTAACCCAGGCTGCGCGTACCCAGCGCCACCACCGCGACGAGCACCGTGAAACCGATTGCCCACCAGACGATGTTGGCGACGCCGGCACCCAGGACGGCCAGCGGGACGAAAGCGATCGCCGCGAACGGCGGATACGTGAAGTGCAGGCGCCACAACACCGGCGCCTCGTAGAGGGGACGTGAGTCGAGCACGGTATCGGCACCCGCACGGTAGACGCGGACGTCGGTCGCATTCTCGAACAGCCCGTAGAACGGATTGGTGATCGGAAAAGCGGTGATGTGCCAGACGATCACGCCAAGCGCCGCGATCCCGGCCAGCACGAGCACCCACGTCGGGATGGGACGCGAGTGGACAGTCGGTGCCGGCACGCGGGCGAGATTACGCCCGAGCTGTGATCCAGGTCACGAGAAACGCCGGTGGGTTCACGAGTCGTTGCCGATTCGCATCGAAAAGCACCCAGCAAGCGAAAAGCCCCGCCGAAGTCATCGGCGGGGCTTTCCTCAGTGGTCCCGGCTGGGATCGAACCAGCGACCTTCCCGGTGTGAACGGGACGCTCTTCCACTGAGCCACGGGACCGTGTCGGGCGCCTGAAGTCTGTGACAGGGGCGCCTGCGCACGAGCCAGAAGATTACACGGCTTGCCCAGAGTTCCCAAATCACGGACGTGCCCCACGTCACAGCACCCGGAATCGGCGGCCTCCGGTAATCACACGCTGGGAATTCGCCGTTCCGCAACCCCCTGACCTGCCGATTTGTAAAGTTCGGAATCGATCGCGTAAGTTTCTCTTCGCACCGCGAGCAGCAAGATCCACAAGATCGCTCGTGGGCATGCGGATGTAGCGCAGCTGGTAGCGCATCACCTTGCCAAGGTGAGGGTCGCGGGTTCGAATCCCGTCATCCGCTCGGCGCGAGTCGACCTCGCATCTGGTGGTGTGGCCGAGTGGTGAGGCAACGGCCTGCAAAGCCGTGTACACGGGTTCGATTCCCGTCGCCACCTCCACGCATCACAACTCAACACAGTCCCGCGCGATTAGCTCAGTGGGAGAGCGCTTCCCTGACACGGAAGAGGTCACAAGTTCAATCCTTGTATCGCGCACCACGAGAGAAGTCAGCCCCGGTCCCCGACCGGGGCTTTCTCTTGGCCACGCGAGCAGCAGCATCGCTCGCGGCACGCGGATGTAGCGCAGCTGGTAGCGCATCACCTTGCCAAGGTGAGGGTCGCGGGTTCGAATCCCGTCATCCGCTCGCAGAACGGAAAGCCCCGGTCCCCCAGACCGGGGCTTTTCTGTGCCTTCCCCGAGCCTGTTGGCGGCAAATCCGTGCCAGGTGATCCAGATCTCAGAATTGGACATTTGACCCGTCCCTAGCGTCCGGAACCGGGTCGGGCTGGAAGGAACAGGTGAGGTAATGATCAAACGGGCAATGGTGACCGGGTTGGCGTCAGTCGCCGCCGCGGGACTCGCATTCTCCATCGCACCCGGTGTCGCGCAGGCAGCCGACAACGGTCAGCGAACGGGTCCCGTCCAGTTCTGGGCGGAGAACCTCGGCAACTGCAAGGTGAAGTTCACCCTGACGAACGAAACCAACATCACGTCCTACACGCTCGACTGGCGCATCGACGACGAGCCTCTGCGCGACGTCGACTACGCCGACTTCCAGGTCGGCCGGACCGGTGGGATGCACACGACCGTCGAGGACTACCCGAGGTGGCCGGATGACGAAGGCTCCATGGGTGCGAACGCCCCGGACAACATCTGGATGGTGAAAGACCGTCCCGTGTCGACCGTCAGTTACATCAAAGATCTGAAGAACCTCAACGACTCCCCCTACAACCCACCGCTGCCGAATCCGGAGGCCGCGACGCATGACGTCGCCTACCGAATGGTCCTCGGCCCGCCCGGAAATCTCGGTGACGGCGGCCCCGAGTGGCTCGGAGACCGCAACTGGCATCACGTGACCGTGACCGGCTGCGCCGGCGGTGGCGGCGGTGGCGGCGGTGGCGGCGGCTCACTCGACGGCCTGTTCGGTTCCAGCTGAGTCAATCGCAAGGTTCGCGGGGCCGGAATCAGGTGACTTTCGGCCCCGCGATCGGGGCGCCCAGCGGTCTTAGTCTGGGAATGTGCCCGCGATCGAGATCCAGGAGCTGGCCAAGTCGTTCGGCCATGTCAGGGCCCTCGACGGGTTCGACCTGACCGTCGCCGGGGGCGAGGTCCACGGCTTCCTGGGACCCAACGGCGCGGGCAAGACCACCACCATCCGGGTTCTGCTCGGGTTGCTGCGAGGAGACTCGGGCGTTGTCCGCGTTCTGGGTCGAGATCCCTGGCGCGACAACGTGAATCTGCACGGACGGATCGCGTATGTGCCCGGCGAGGTGAATCTCTGGCCGGGTGTCACCGGCGGTGAGATCATCGATCTGCTGTGCAACCTCCGCGGAGACCGCGATCGACGTCGTCGTGACGAGTTGATCGAGCGTTTCGAACTCGACCCGCGCAAGAAGTCGCGCACCTACTCCAAGGGCAATCGGCAAAAGGTCGCGCTGATCGCGGCCCTGGCCTCCGATGCCGAACTCCTACTTCTCGACGAGCCGACCTCCGGCCTCGATCCGCTGAAAGAGGCCGAGTTCCAGCGGTGCATCGAGGACGAACGCCGCAGCGGGCGCACTGTTCTCCTGTCGAGTCACATCCTGGCCCAGGTCGAGGCGCTCTGCGACCGGGTCACCCTCATCCGCGCGGGCCGGACAGTGGACAGCGGGTCGTTGTCCGACCTGCGTCATCTCGGCCGCCTCGAGGTCAGTGCCGAGACCGCCCACGATCCCGCCGCCCTCGACGGCGTCCCGGGTGTACACGACCTGATCCGCGACGGACACCGCATCCGCTGCACCGTCGACGCCGCCGCCCTCGACACCGTGGTCCGCGAACTCGCCACCCTCGGCGTCCGCGATCTGGCCAGCGCCCCACCGACTCTGGAGGACATCTTCCTCCGACACTACGGCGACTGAGGTCTGCGGAGACTTCCGATGGCGGACATCGAGACGGTGCAGATCGCGGAGCCGACCTCGGCGAGAAGTGCCGGCCGGAGTGCCGACGCCACGGGTCTGTGCACACTCCTGAGGTTCTACCTCCGGCGCGAACGGGTCGCCCTCATCGCGTGGATCGGCGGAACCGCCGCGCTGGTGGGATTCCAGGCCGTCGCCAGTCAGAACCTCTACGACACCCCGGCGAAGCTCGCGGCGCTGCGCGAGACCATCGGCGGGAGTCCGGCGGTCATCGCGCTCAGCGGACCCGAAGAGCTGCTCGCCACCATCGGCGGCGAGGCGGTGTTCGAGATATTCGGCTATGCCGCAATCGTTCTCGGTCTCATGTCGATGTTCCTCGTGGGTCGCCACACCCGCACCGACGAAGAGAACGGACGCGCCGAACTCCTACGGTCGACGCGAGTCGGCCGCGATGCCCCGGTCGCCACAGCCCTCGCCCTCGCGACCGTCGCGAACCTCACCGCCGGCATCGCCGTCGCGGTCACCGCCACCGCCACCGGTCTTCCGCTCGGGGGCTCGATCCTCTTCGGTGCGGCGCTGGCCGGGGTGGGTCTCACGTTCGCGACGCTCACCGCGCTCGCCGCCCAGATCTTCGAGAACCCGCGTAGCGTCTACGGATCCATCACCGCCATGCTCGGGTTGGCGTACGTCCTCCGCGCAGTGGGCGATGTGGGTAACGGGTTCGCGTCGTGGCTCTCCCCCATCGGCTGGGGCCTGCGCACATTCCCGTACGTCGACGACACCTGGTGGCCGCTTCTGATGCCGCTCGTGGCGTCTCTGCTCACCGTCGCAGTGGCGGTGGCCGTCTCCGAACACCGCGACTTCGGCGCGGGGATCTTCGGCAACCGCGCCGGGCGCGCGGAGGCGTCATGGCTCCTGACCTCGACGACGGGACTCGCCTGGCGGCTGCACCGCGGGTCGACAGTCGCCTGGGCCACCGGGGTTTTCGTGCTGTCGGCGGCATACGGATCGTTCGGGAACGCGATCACCGACTTCATCGAGGACAACCCGCAGATCGCGGAGTTCCTGCCCGGCGGCGCCGAAGACGCCGTGGACGCGTACCTCGCGCTGACCCTCACGATCGCCGCTCTTCTGTCAGCCGGGTACGGCGTCAACAGCGCGTTGCGGGCCCGACGCGAGGAGACCGCCGAACTGGCCGAGTCGGTCGTGGCAGCGAACACCAACCGGCTGTCCTGGTTCGGCGGCCACGTCGCGATGGCACTCGGCGGCACTGCGATCGTCCTGGCCGCGGGTGCGATCGGCGAGGGTCTCACCTACGGATTGACCGTCGACGATCTCGGGCAGGTCCCGCGTCTGCTCGCCGCGGCGACGGTGTACGTCCCCGCGGTCTGGTTGATCGTCTCGGTCGCAGTGGCCTGCGTCGGGTCACTACCCAGGGCCGCCGCGGCCATCGCCTGGACGTACTTCGCGTACTGCCTGGTCGCCGAGATCCTCGCCGAATCGTTCGACCTGCCGGAGTGGACGCGCGCGGCGTCACCGTTCCAGCATCTCCCGCAGGCCCCGCTCGACGCCGTGACGGCGGGTGGCATCCTCACCGTCACGGCTCTCGCCGCTGTCGCGCCGGCGGTCGGCTTCGTCGGACTGGCCCGTCGCGACCTGGGGTAGACGCTGCTCCGGCCTCCTACTTGCGCAGGTCCTTGCGGAGGATCTTGCCCGACGCCGACTTCGGGATCGCATCGATGAACTCCACCGCACGAACCTTCTTGTGCGGGGCCACCTTCGACGCCACGAACTCCATCACCTCGTCCTCGGTCAGCTCGGCCTCGGGCTGCTTGACGACGAACGCCTTGGGGATCTCCTCCCCCGACTCCGCATCGATCACA
This sequence comes from Gordonia sp. GN26, assembly GCF_054823965.1. Classification (NCBI taxonomy): domain Bacteria; kingdom Bacillati; phylum Actinomycetota; class Actinomycetes; order Mycobacteriales; family Gordoniaceae; genus Gordonia; species Gordonia sp. GN26. The sequence goes on from NZ_JSYC01000032.1 coordinate 14,756, forward strand.
CCGATGACCGCCGAGTCGGCGATCTTGTCATGCGTCAACAGCAACGCCTCCAACTCCGCCGGCGGCACCTGGTAGCCCTTGTACTTGATGAGCTCCTTCAACCGATCCACGATGTAGACACAACCGGTCGGGTCGACCTGCGCCATGTCGCCGGTGTGCAGAAAGCCGTCGGCGTCGATGGTGTCGGCGGTCGCCTGCTCGTTGTTGAGGTAGCCGGGCATCACGTTCGGCCCCTTCACCCACAGCTCACCCGGCTCCGAGAGCCCTTCCTGCGGAAGCGAGATGTCCTCACCGGTGGCGGGATCGACGACCTTGTTCACCGTGTTCGGCACCGGCCAGCCCGTCGACGACAACGGCGGGTCCTCACGTCCCAGCGCGGCCTGGGTGTCGAACGGGATGATGTGCGACACCGGGGACAGCTCACTCATGCCGTAGCCCTGCAGCATGTGCAGATCCAGCCGCTTGGCGACGGCCTGACCGAGCTCGTCGTCGAGCGGCGCCGCACCCGACATCATCGTGTGCAGCGAGGACAGGTCATAGTTGTCCACGATCGGATGCTTGGCCAGCGCCACCGCGACCGGCGGCGCGATGTAGGCCATCGTC
>NZ_JSYC01000149.1:0-352 GCF_054823965.1 Gordonia sp. GN26
CTACGTAGCTATCGCCGCTGCCTTGCTACGCCAACTGCACGTGGTGATCACCACCGCCACTCCCTGGGACCCGACCCTGGCGGGACCAACCCAGACTGCGGAGGTGAGCGCCGCCTGAACCCAGACCTCGCCGACCGGGACAAGCTCGCCGCACCTAGGGCATAACCCGCGCCTGAGCCTGAGCAGTCCCACCCGGCGCGACCCGAGCTCGGATGAAGGCTGTTGGGTACCAACCCGTTTGACCGCTAGGTAGAGCCCGCGCCAGGCACGACCCCGGCCGACCAACCACCACCAGCACCCGCACCCGGACCGCCCAACCAGGCCGCCCGGCAACACCCACACGCCCACACCC
>NZ_JSYC01000150.1:0-686 GCF_054823965.1 Gordonia sp. GN26
ACGCCGGGTGCGGTCTGCAGGACCGACTCGATCTCCCCCAACTCGATCCGCTGCCCCCGCAACTTCACCTGAAAATCACTACGCCCCAAATACTCCAACTCACCAACACCAGACCACCGCACCCGATCACCCGTCCGATACAACCGCGAACCCAACCCACCAAACGGATCCGCCACAAACCGCTCCGCAGTCAACCCCGACCGAGACGCATACCCCCGAGCCACCTGCACCCCACCCAGATACAACTCACCCACCACACCCACCGGCACCGGCCGCAACCGCGAATCCAACACCCACACCGACACATTCGGCACCGCACGACCAATCGGCACCACCACCTCACCACCGACGACCACATACGACGTCACATCCACCGCAGCCTCAGTCGGCCCATACAAATTCACCACCCGCACACCAGGCACCAACCCCCGCAACCCCTCCACACCCGCAACACCCAACGCCTCACCCGAACAGAACACCTGCCGCAACGACCCCAACCCCACACCACCCGAACCACCCAGCGCATCGACAAACACCGACAACATCGACGGCACAAAATGACACACCGACACACCAAACCGCTCCACCACCGACGCCACATACCACGGATCCCGATGCCCACCCGGCTCCGCCACCACCACCGAAGCACCAACCATCAACGGCCAGAACAACTCCCACACCGACAC
>NZ_JSYC01000033.1:0-709 GCF_054823965.1 Gordonia sp. GN26
CTTCGACGCCACGAACTCCATCACCTCGTCGGCGGTCAGCTCGGCCTCGGGCTGCCGCACGACGAACGCCTTCGGGATCTCCTCCCCCGACTCCGCATCGATCACACCGATGACCGCCGAGTCCGCGATCTTCTCGTGCGTCAGGAGCAGGGCCTCCAACTCGGCCGGCGGCACCTGGTAGCCCTTGTACTTGATGAGCTCCTTGAGCCGGTCGACGATGTAGACACACCCCGTCGGATCGACCTGCGCCATGTCACCGGTGTGCAGGAAGCCGTCGGCGTCGATCGTGTCGGCGGTGGCCTGCTCGTTGTTGAGGTAGCCGAGCATGACGTTCGGCCCCTTCACCCACAGCTCACCCGGCTCCGAGAGCCCTTCCTGCGGAAGCGAGATGTCCTCACCGGTGGCGGGATCGACGACCTTGTTCACCGTGTTCGGCACCGGCCAGCCCGTCGACGACAGCGGCGGATCCTCACATCCCAGCGTGGCCCGGGTGTCGAAGGGGATGATGTGCGACACCGGGGACAGTTCGCTCATGCCGTAGCCCTGCAGCATGTGCAGGTTCAGACGCTTGGCGACCGCCTGGCCCAGCTCGTCGTCGAGCGGAGCCGCGCCCGACATCATCGTGTGCAGCGACGACAGGTCGTAGTTGTCCACGATCGGGTGCTTGGCCAGGGCGACGGCGACCGGCGGCGCGATGTAGGCCATCGTC